>CAKZSB010000406.1 GCA_937920585.1 uncultured Granulosicoccaceae bacterium
CTGGAAAGATCCCTACCCGGCTCTTGAGCAAATGCGAGCAAAGGCGCCGATCTGCCATGTGCCGGAACTCAATGCGACGCTGATCACCCGCCGCGATGACATTTTCCAGCTCGAGAAAAACGTAGAGGTCTTTTCATCGGAACAGCCCGGTGGACTAATGACAGTATTGATGGGCGAGAACATGATGCGTAAGGATGGCGAACCACACAAGCTCGAGCGCAAGCAGATGAACCCTTCAGTGTCACCGGCCACGATTGTCAGCACCTGGCAGCGCCAGTTCGAGGCCGATACCCGACAGGTGCTGGATGAACTGGCCGAGCGCAAAAGCTGCGATCTCGTAAAAGACTTCGCGATGCCGGTATCCGCCCATGCGCTGCGACGCATCACTGGCCTCACCTGTATGACAACCGCCCAGCTCGACGACTCGTCTCAGGGCATGATCGACGGCATCGCCAATTATGCCAACGTGCCGGAAGTCGAGGCTCGTTGCAATGAAATGACGGCACTGATTGACCGCTGCATCGACGAAATGCTGCCCGTAGTACAGGCACAGCCCGACCAGTCCCTGTTAAGCGTTTTGCCTGCAGCCGGTCAGCCGATGGACAGCGTTCGCGCCAATATAAAACTCGCCATCAGTGGCGGACAGAACGAACCACGCGATGCAATCGCCGGCACCGTATGGGCGCTGCTCAATCACCCCGCGCAGCTGGCAGCGATACAAAACGGCGACAACACCTGGCGGCAGGCATTTGAGGAATACGCACGCTGGATGTCACCCATCGGTATGTCGCCACGAAGAATCGCTCAACGTTTCCAGTGGCAGGGTGTTGAATTCGAGCCCGAGCGACGCGCATTCCTGATGTACAGCAGTGGCAACCGCGATGAATCCATCTTTGACCATGCCGATCAGTTCGACATCACGCGCAACACCAATAAAGCCGTCTCTTTCGGTGCCGGGCCCCACTTTTGCGCCGGCGCCTGGGTATCCCGGTGTCTGATCGGCGACGTCGCCCTGCCGATGCTGTTTGATCGCTTTCCCGATATCAAATTATCCGGCACTGCCGAATTCGGCGGGTGGGCGTTTCGCGGATTGCTGGGTATGCCCGTCACATTGCAGGGTGATTGAAACACCAGCGCAGGCAAGTGACTGCGCGGCCTGCTTTTTCCAGGTAGCAAAGAAACAACAACTCCACTCGCAACGGTTTATTGCATCGCCAGGCGAAAGTCGTCGGCCGTAACCGGCTCGGTTCGTTCCACCTTCCAGCTTTCACCGGGTTTTCGGCGCCATGCAGTTCGTGTCCAGTTGCCACCTTCACTACGTTCCCACCACCATGTTGGTGCGGTTATCTCACCTGTCCATACATAGGCAAGCAACACCGGTGTTGACCCGGTACGCAACGAGTGCAATCTGCCGGATGGCGTCTCGGAAGACTGGTTGGCGCAAAGTGTGAAAGCTGGCTCTTCAAGCCGGTGCGCAATGGTGATTTCACCGGCCAGGCAATGGTACACCTCGTGCGCCGCGTGTGTGTGTAGCGGATAGAAAACATCGGGCGCCAACAGAAACATGCCGGTAGCAACATGCTGTGCGGGAAATACACCATAGGTGCCTGCAGCCTGCGCAGCAAACATGCCTTCCGCCAGCATTGAATCGATTGCGCCGCCCTCATAGAGTTGCCCCCAGTCAAGTGACTTCGCAGCCGTCAGCATCGCCGGATCACGGATCTGCGCAAGCAACGCCTCCAGGTATTGCATGGACTCATGCTTAAACCGTGGCAATGGCCCACGCTGAATGCTGATCGTCTCGATGCCATCCAGTGCAGTGGAAAAGTCAGTTAATCTCTGCTGTTCGAGCACCCGGGATAAAGACTGGATGAAACCCTGTGCGCAATATATAAGCCCGGCCTTATCCACGCCATTCCCTCCTCGCAGTCAAGTAGTTCAACAAACGTATCCTCTCAGCCCTGCCCCGAACACCAGGACCACGTGCACCCGCGCCCGTTAAAGCGTGAATATTACCGAAATGCGTGCGCACACAGTGCTGCAACGAAGTTTCCATACATTTTACCGCCAAGTGCATGCGCATATGAGGTATTCACCTCATCGCCGACCGAGAGTTGATTGTCCATAATCACTCCCGTCGAAACAACTCGGCAATCACAACCATACAGGGAAACGTAATGTTCAAATCACTCAGGAAAGCTGCGGTCACCGCCACTCTGATTCTGTCGACAACCGTTGCCATATCCGCATTAGGCATTTCAGATGCGCAGGCTGGCTGGAAAACCTGCGCATCCGAACTCGGCAATTGCAAATCCACACAGGGATGGACACAAAAGGTACGCTTTGGCGCAGGAGGCCAATATCTCTACAAGAATGTGGACGGGAATATTCAGTGTACCCGCGCCAAATTCGGAGGCGACCCTAAGCCACACACCAGAAAGCATTGCCAGATCTGGCAATACAGCTGGAAGCGCTGTGCCGGGGAACTGCAGAACTGCAACATACCGAAAAAAATATCCGGCACTCATGTTCGATTTGGCACCACACCGCACAAGAAAGGAAAATACATAACACAGTTCGTCGATCGCAAAAGCATCAATTGCAGCCGACCCAACTTCGAACACCGGGACCCAACCCCGGGTAAGCGCAAGGCCTGCTGGTTCTGGAATACGCCACACTAGCTATATTATCGGCAGCCTGCATGCAAGCATGCAGGCTGCACTGTCTTAGGAAATCCCCCGGACTAACGATGGAACATATGCATGAAACTCAAAATATCGTTGGGGGCGATATTCACCATTTCCGCCGCCATACTGACCTACGTCAGTAATCAGATAAACGGAATTTACGTCGGCAATAGCCATGGCGTGTATTTCAGGCTAAACCCGTGCAATGTATCAGCCGAATTTGTGATGATGGAGCTGGAAGTTCTAACTGCAGTGGCGACACTGCTTTTTTTACTCTTTCTCTATCTGTTTTATCAATACAACAATCGCTGCGGAAAATTCGGACACGCGATGTCTACCGTTATGCTGATAATTCTGCTCATGCTAAGCATGGCTGCTGTAGATCTGCGTCTGACGGGCATCACTGTACTCTAACTGCTGATCAACACGATCAAGGGCCACCACCATGATTCTAAATATAATCACCGGCATTCTTACCATCACGAGCATAGTATTTTTGCTATCGACCGGCGCAAGAATCGCCGCTGCAATCCCGATTCTGCAGCTCGCAACAGAGTTACCCTCATTATACGATCTACCTGCACGGTCACTACTAAACCCGTCTATCGAGTGCAGCAAGGCGCTGCCGCTGCTAATTCCGGAGAAGTAGATGTGGACAATTTCCTTCTAGCCAAACGCCAACTCGAATCGTGAGACAGATACACAAGTTCATTCGTTTACCAAGCCTGTAAGAGCAGGTCGACACTTTCAAAAATTTCTGGCAACGTGGTACCACCAGACTGCACAGTGCCAGTGCCAGTGCCAGTGCCAGTGCCAGTGCCAGTGCCAGTGCCAGTGCCAGACACTAGCGCTGCATATTCTGGTCGAGCAAGCCCTCCTTCAACGCATAGGCAATTAACCGGGCAACGGAATGCACATCAAGTTTAGCCATCAGCCGGGTGCGGTGATTATCCACCGTTTTCGGGCTTATCGACAATTGCTCGCCAATCTCTGCATTGGTTCGACCATCGGCAATCATATGCAGTATCTGGCGCTCGCGAAGGGTCAATTCGGGTTTATCCGGGGCACCCTGCAACGTATCCATCACCGATCGCGAGTAAAAATTACCACCGCTCAACAGCAACTCGAAGCCTTGCTGCATTTCATCGGGCGGGCAGGTCTTGAGAAACAGTCCATCGACACCGGCCGCCACCCAATCGGCCAGTTGTCCCACTGCGGTGAATCCGGTCACCACCGCGATTTTTGTCTCCGGCGACCAGCGGCGGATCTCGCCGTATACTTCCATGCCGCTGGCGAGCGGCATACCACTATCGAGCGTCAGCAGCGCCGGTTTTTCAGTTTTCACCATTGCAATCGCTTCGATGCCGTTTTCGGCCTCACCGACAATTACTACGCCGTCGATTGCTGTCAGGATATCCCGAAGTGCATTGCGAACCAGCGGATGATCATCCGCGATAACGACTCTCAAGATCTGTTGCTCAAATGATCGTCCTGGCATACAGGCTGTGGCTGAAATTTCAGGGTTGTATACAGCTTGCACTTATTGTGGCCAGCCTGGGCTATGCGACAATCTGCCCGAGTATCGCACGCGCCGAACCGCTTGTCATTTCGAGCAACGAGCCAGTGGCAGATCTGATCAGCCACATGGCAATTGTGCGCACAGCACGCTCTGCAGAGGATCCGCAACGCACCGGGATGCACATTACACTGACAAGCAAAGACCCCACAGCCACGGCCTGGCGTCTGTCGACTGAGATGCTAAAGCCCGCCACCTTCGAGTTCTACCAACACACCCCCCAAGGGAACACCGTACTGCTCTCGGTGCACTACCCGCACCAGCCACATGAAACCCGTGCCAGCCAGGGTCGACAGCATCCCTCACCCCCGATCGTACTCGCCCCCGGCCAGCAGATCGAGTTGACCGCACTGTTCGATCGACCGCCCGATGCCAACGACTTTCCCGTCAGCCTGTTACCGGAAGCCATGCATGACGAACAGCAGACACACACCTCGTATCGTCACGGCAGCTACATGGGAGCAAGTGTGGTATTTCTGCTCTTTTTTATTGTTTTTTCCCAGTTGTTGTCGTCGACACCCGCCAGATACTACGCCGTTTACTACTTTTTCCTGGCCACGCTCGCACTGCACTCGTATGGCTACACGCAAAGCATCATCAGTCACCGCTTCAACGAACTGTATTTTCCGGCGTTCCGGTTTTTTCAGATCAGCATCATGCTGGCCTATATTGGTTTCGCAACTGCCTTTGTTCGCGCCAGTCAGCACTATCCCGTGCTGTACCGAATTGTGCGTATCTACATCGTCGTATCGATTGCGCTTTTGCTGGCAGAGGCGATGGTTTTCGCCAGAGGTTACCCGATACTGGTTCAGATAATGGCACTGGGCTTTCTCGCCATCAGTATCGCCACGGTCTACCTCGCGTTGCGAGACAGGCTCGTGGGTGCAGGTTTGTTTGCACTCGGATTTATCGTGTTGTTGATCAATGGCGTCGTCAACTATATCGCGAGCTTTCCGGCGTTTTTTGCCTACAACACCGCGGTGGATACAGCGACATTGAGCCTGCAACTGATTGACGCGTTTATCTTCGCCGCCGCCATCGTCAGCCAGACTCAAGGGTTAAAACGTGATCGAGACGACGCGCTGCAGGCGCGAGTCATCGCCGCGGAGGAAAAACTTCAGGTTAGTGAAAAGCTTCGAGAGTCCGAACACGAGCGCGACAACGCCAAACGTCTGGCCGAACGCCATCGCAGCAAACTGGCTACTACCAGCCATGACTTGCGCCAGCCCCTGTCATCACTGAAACTTGCACTGCGCGACACCCGGGCGCTCTCACCCGACACCCACGGCAAGCTCGCCTCGGGGCTCGAATACCTCAATTCGGTACTGGATGGCGCGCTCGATGAATCGATGCCAGCGTCATCATCTCCAGCACATACAATCGACTCCACCGCGGGTCAGGAACAACACTACGAAGACGTACCTCTGCAGATCATTTTCGATAATATTCAGCGTATATTCTCTGCAGAGGCCGCCAGCAAAGGACTGACGCTGCGCGTTGCCAGCACAACGCTGACAGCCCGCACTTCAGCTGTCATGCTAATACGCGTTTTATCAAATCTCGTCGGCAACGCGATCAAGTACACCAGCAGCGGCACTGTTTTGATCGGTGCCAGACGGCGCGGAAGTACAATTGCGTTACAGGTATGGGACACCGGCTCGGGGCTGGATGCCGCCACATTGCAACGCGTGATGAAAGCCTACCAACGCGGCGACGATACCGATGACAATATCGGCGTGGGCCTGGGCTTGTCTATCGTGCACAACCTGCTGGATGAACACGGCTTGTCGCTGGATTCAAAAAGCACCGTACAAGTCGGTTCGGTTTTCACCGTGAGCGGAATTGATCGTGTCGCGTAGAGAGTCTAATCCGGTAGATTCTCACCACCATCTTCCATGGATTCAGGCCGCTGCCAATAGCCGTATTGTGGCGTCCACTCATCCAGCCCGATACCAGCCAGCCCCAAAAAGTGCCACTGCGAACAGTACAGGTCCCCGGGTCCAAACCAGGTACTTGCCTTACGCAGGATTTTGCCGCCGGCAAGTTCATAGACTACTGCACCGGGCATATTACCCATACCCTCAGCAGCTACCTGCTCGGCCATGTATTCACCTCCACGGTGCGAGGCCATGCGAATACGCCAGCCACGGGAATTGGCGAAGCGACGCTGTGTATCCGGCGAGTCCTTTGATACCATCGCCACCGCCATCACCGACTCCAGGTGACTTATAAACGGGTTCAGTCCATCGCCCCACAGGGTACAGTACCGACAGGCCTGCCCCATATTGTGAATCAGCAGCAACTTGTCCTTGCCCGCAAATAAATCTCGCAGCGTAACCGGACTCGACAGCGTTTCAAACGCATAGTTTCTGACTTCAATACCCGCAAGCCCGGCTTGTAACTCGCGCAACCGCGCGGTCTTTTCCATTATTTGCTGCTGTAACTGCGCGATTTCATCAGTTGCCATCATGATTTCCCCGTTGCTGATTGCGACAGCCAAAGTCATCGCGACAGACCAGCGTCACAATCCAGATGCCCGGTTGCCAGTCTATCACTGCGCACAACACGTGACGCGAAATCAACGCCCCGCCACACATGCGCACACCGCGAACTTACGCACTACATCATGTGGGTGAGCCCCCAACAAGCGGTATTAGCTACAATCCCGGCGAGCAATAACTATCGCGAATTACTGCCCGGAAACCCCGAATAACAACAAAATTTATCGTTTCGCCGCGAAGCCCCCAACGAGTGCACACTCGCCCCAATTCACTGTGATACCCTCTCATTAGAACGCTCAAACCCAGCCTCAAACACAGCAACCAATTGATATGCGATGTAAGATTTCCAGTTATGAATAAGCAAAAGCCGGCAGCACACCCGCCAGGGTTTACTTTCACAAACAAACACTCACTCTACGGGTAGAAAGTTTGGATTTTCTAATCGTAGAGGATGACGCCGCAACCAGCGAATTACTCGCAGAGGCAGTGCAGCAGATTGATGCCTGCTCCGCAGTACATCAGGCATTCTCTCTAACATCTGCGCAACACCTGCTGGCAGAAAATCCGGTTCCGGCCATGATTCTCTGTGATATCGGTCTGCCGGATGGAGACGGCTTGACACTGGTTTCCGAGGCCAGCAACAAGGGTATCCCGGTGATAGTGATCAGTGCGATGGGAGATGAAGTAACCGTAGTGAAGGCTATCGAATTCGGCGCCAGCGGGTACCTGCACAAGGACCTTGAAAGCGATGATATTATCCGGGCGATTGAACAGGTGTTTGACGGCGGATCACCACTGTCTCCGACAATAGCGACGCATTTGTTGCGTCGCTTCCAGCACGACACAAAAAATAATCACCAATACCGCCCGATCGCAAGCGCAAGGCAACCCCCGGACAGGAAAACACCGGAAACACTGGGCAAACTCACCGACCGTGAGACGCAAATTCTGAAATTGATTGCCCGAGGATACCTGTTGAGTGAAGTCGCTGATGAACTGGCAATTTCAAAACACACCGTCAGCAATCACAATCGAAATATCTATCGAAAGCTGGGCGCCCGCTCACGTACAGAGGCAGTCTATAACGCGCTTTCAAACGGAATAATCGCATCCGAGTAATTTTCGTTACAGTATCGGCTCTGCTTCTGCTTATCGGCTGCGGAAAAGCCGTCGACCCATCCATTACGCAAGTAGCAGTAGAGCACGACTCCAGGGGCGGCGGTAACGGTCGCGTTGCAACATTGCCATTGCATGAACAGGCACAAAGGCACGCCGACTCAGTCTACTGGTACCGCATACCCACCTCAGACTACACCCACCTGAAAAACCCTGCCCTGCTGGTGAGCCGGGCTGGCACGAATTTCCAGGTTCACCTCGATGACGAGTGGGCATTCGGCGGCAGCTTCGACATATCGCCAATGAACTACACCTGGAACACACCGTTTCTAATACCACTTTCCAGACAGGCGCTGGCGAATTCAAACTTCATCCGCATCGGCGTGTACGCACTTGCCGGTAACAGGGTAATACTCGATCCACTGCGTATTGCAGAATATAAAGAACTAACGGGCTTGCAGCAGAAGCTCGCCTGGCGTCAACACAAGCTGTCGTACTCGATCACCATTATTGCCTTTTGCCTGGCGGCGATTTCACTGATGCTGTGGGTTTCCAGCCGCAGACAACCGCAATACCTTTACGGTTGTTTGAGTGCCATCGCACTCGCCTTTTCGAATTTCAATTTCTTTGTACTGCACCCGGTGTTCGGGCAAAACCTGTGGCAAGCGCTGGCGCATAGTTCGCTGGACTGGTTCTGTGTGTTTGCAGTCCAGTGGATCGCTGCGGTCCAGCAAAAGCAAAATCAGTTTACCCGGCACCTGTGGGTTTGGGGATTGCTCTCAAGCGCTGTGAATTTGTTCTTGCCGGTAAACTACGTTGTGCCCACAGTGGAGTTACTGCATCTCGTATCGATAGGAATTTTCCTTACAGCACTGTTGCAGGCATACGATACAAAAGGCGTGGATCTTTTCGAAAATCGGTTGTTGCTGGCGATCAGTACCACTTGCATTCTCATGAGCCTGTTCGATCTACTAGTGCAATTCGGAATAGTTAAGGTACCTGGCGTTCCACGCCTGGTGCCAATAGTTATATTCGTGACGCTATTGTTCTACCACATAGTTCTGCTGCGAAGATTTCTGCAAACTTATAAGGCCGCCCATCGTTCCAACGCGGCACTGGCCGAGCTGGTTGAGGAAAAAGAAATACAATTGAATGAACAGTATCAGCAGTTAGCCCGGTTACAGGCAGAAAACGCAAGAGCCAACGAACGGCAGCACATTTTTCGTGAAATTCACGATGGCTTAGGCGGGCATCTGGTTTCGGCAATGGCATTGAGTAAACGAGTGGCACCAAATGAAGCGGTACTTTCCGCGCTGCGATCGGCACATGATGATATGCGATTGCTTATCGACGGAGGATCAATTGAAGAGGCAGACCTCGGCGCACTGCTCGGACTACTGCGCCCCCGCCTGCAACCACAACTCGACGCCGCAGGAATTCAATTGCACTGGAAGGTGGATCCAGCGGCGGACTTGCCAGTACTGGATGTAGAACAGCGCATGCATTTCGTCCGTATAATTCAGGAGTGCATCACCAATGTAATCAAGCATGCCGATGCTACAACGGTAACGCTTTCATGCGTGAGTACCAATGGAAATATTAAAATAGCGGTGGCAGACAATGGGGCGGGCAAGGGCATTCAGAATCACCATCCAGGCAATGGACTTAGCAATATGCACTATCGCGCGGCGCAGCTTGGCGGCGCGTTTTCATTTCACCAAAACGACAGTGGCAGCACCGCAGCACTAACACTGGGCGAGCTGTCAGATCTCCAGGATGGCCCCCCGACAGAATCATCAGCCACTGCCCGGTGACCGGGCGAAAGGATTACCACCCTGCAATTGCAACTGTTCTCCTAACGCCAGTGCTTTTCCTCACCAGTGTAGGCAGCACCTGGCAACTCACCGTCTTTTATAAACGCATTCAGTATATTTCACATAATGGTGCCAATGTTGTTTTCGCTACCTTCTCACCCAGACACCGTCGGAATAGTACTCGGGTTGGGTAACGTTAATCGCTATTTTATAAGGGGCCGGATCTAAATCATCTTTGTGGTCGAGGTCGTGATCGGTGATCAGGTCATAGTCGTAACCCGCGTATTCGAGCCACCACAATAATGACAGATCGGCCGGCAGTGCCTACGGTGGGTCATCCCGGCCGTACAATCGCCCATGTTCGGGATCAACGTCTCTGGTGTCTGTCCCTACAGTGCGTGACGCTCCAGTGACAATGACGTCGAATTGCTATGTATTTATGTACAGTTTTTTAGAGACCCATGGAAGGCGCTTTGGTCGCATTAGGCCACAGCACGATCAGGCGACCTGTTGACTCATCCTATTCAGCGTGTTCACCTCGCATCCGGATACGTTGACAAGATTCCTTCAACGAGGTGATATGATTGCACTATTGCTACTCTACAAACAGGTAAAGGATGTGACCACACAGACTAAGGATCTGCTCGCATTAGAACAAATCGGTTTCAGAATGCAATTAATCAAAGGGCAGACTACCGAGTATCGGGATCGCCACGTTAGAATCTGGCCGGAGCTTGTCACCTTGCTAAAAGATGCCGGCGTCTGCGACTACTCGATTTACGTACATGAACCCACAGACAGCCTTTTCGCAGTGCTGCGGCGCCCGGCCGATCACACGATGGACGACTTACCACTACAGCCTGTGATGCAGCGATGGTGGGCCCATATGGCCGACATAATGGACACCAATGAAAACAACGAACCGATAGTAGAACCGTTGGACCGGGTTTTCTATATGGCGTGACGTCGCAGCGCGTCTCGCCACAACGACGCGTAGTGCTGTAGTTGTCTGCAACGCTGTGGATCCAGTTCAACCATTGCATCGACGGGTTGCTCTCGCGGTGAATCGATCAGCATCGCAGCACCCACACTGGTGCCGGTTTGTGAGCCACTGGTCACTACCGGACGCGCGCTCGCCGCCGCCAGCATCTGCACAAAAAACTGATCCTGCGAAAGCGGCCCCTCGACACAGATGGGGCCATCAGCACCAATCAGCCGCATGGATTCACATGTCATCAGAGCCAGATACCAGGCAATTGCACAGTCGCGTTCGGCGCGGCTTCGGGGCTCGTAACCATTCGCCCATTGTGCTGTGGCGTTCGGGTAAGGACCTGTGCCTTGCACAGTCGAGGGCATTTGCAGCGCGATGTCACCGCTGTTCAAAATTGTGTCGATCGCAAGGTTTGAATCAGCAGTGGATACACCGAGCATGTCGCGCTCGCGTCCTCCCATGTACCGAGCCGAAGGCACCGCCACGCCCTGTGCATTGATATTCAGTAGCGTATCGCGCTGCTCGTCGAGTTCTGCCTCGTGGCCGCCAACTGCCATTGAGATGAACCAGGTACCCGTCGACACGACCGTAAATGGCGATCGGCGGTAAATCAAATGGGGCACCAGCGAAGCGTTGGAATCGTGAATTCCGATATACACCGGCGTCGACGTCGGCAGATTCAAACTTTTCGCAATCACTGGCAACAAGGTACCACTGAGTTGACCGGATTGGCACGCTGGGGGCATTAACTCGCGCAATGCCAGCGAATCGACGAGTGAGGAGTAGGCCCCGTCACGCGGCAGGTACAGATCTGTGTGACAGCCCAACGAGGTTAAATCATTGTGGCGCTGGCCGGTCAGCCTGAATACCCAGTACTGTGGCCAGGTCAACAGGGTTGTGGCGCGAGCGAACCGATCGGCGAAGTGCTTCTTCAGCCAGAACAGCTGCGCGCCGATATTCAAACCGCCCGGCAAACCGGGTGAGCCAGTTTGGCTAAACAGAGGGCGGATCTGATCGTAGCCGGCCCGCAAGTGATCAATGCCGTCGTATTCGTAGTCGACGACAGGTAGCACGAGATCTCCAGCACCATCAATCAATGCTGCCGTAGCACCGTGAGTAGTGACGGTTATCGCGTCGATGCGATGCGCGGCGGCAAACTGCCGCAGGGCTTCAATCACAAACGCGAATATCACTTCATGGTCGAGACTGGGGTACGACGTATTCAGATTGACTGAAGCGGGCTGCGTTAAAACCGCCATCTCACGTGCGAGCTCGGTATCGACAAGTGCAAGCTTCGAGTTTGTTTTCCCAAGGTCGATAACCGCAACGTACATGAACTACCCCGACAACCGCTGCCGTAAGCGGCGGATGATGATCGGCAGCGCGATGACCGCTATCAACAATAGCCCGACAAAAATCGACATCACAATGCCCGGCACATTCAGCAGGCCGAGGCCGAACGTAACCATTCCCATCACAATCGCAGCGATAACCACTCCTGGAATCGTGCCTGAACCGCCCAGTATATTGACGCCACCGAGAACCACCATCGTGACGATTTCAAGCTCCCACCCGACCGCGATAGACGGTCGGGTAGAACCCAGACGTGAGGTCAGGCAAATAGCTGCGACAGCAGACATCACCCCTGTCAGCATGAACAGCATGAACTTCACACGAGCGACACGGATGCCGGAAAATACCGATGCCGTTGGATTGTTGCCAATCGCGATCACCGAGCGCCCAAACGATGTGCGGTGCAGCAGCACATAGAAAATCAGCGCGAACACGGCAAATAACACCATCTCAACCGTTATCACCCACCAGACATAACCCTGGCCGAAAAAGGCAAAAGATTCGGGATAGCCGGAATAGGCCTGGTCACCGAGCACAATGTAAGCAATCCCCCTAAAAAGCGACAGTGTGCCGATGGTGACAACGATCGATGGCAGCCCCAACCCGGCCACCAGAATTCCATTAAAGGCACCACAGGCTGCCCCTATGACCACTGCGACGGCGATTAAAGTAACGGTATCAGCACCGAGTTGAACCGCATAACCCATGCAGGTGGATACCAGTGCAATGATCGAAGCGACGGATAAATCGATCTCGCCGGCGATGATGACCAGTGCCATCGCGAAGGCGATGATGGCTTTTTCAGTGAAATTATAGGTTGCATCCGACAGGTTCCACGGATCGAGAAAGTACGGCGATGCCTGTGTATTGAGGAAGAAAATCAATACAGCCACAATGAGCAGCAAGAACTCCCAACTGGCCATCAATCGAAACAGCGGGCTTCGCAGCCTGTCCGGCAACTCGGTTTGCCGTTCCACGTCAGTCATGTTGTTTCGGCCTGTCTCAGAATAATCCGCCCCGATCGGCGTTCGGCACGGGCATTGAACACCACTGCGATAATGATCGCCGCGCCAGAGATCGCTTGTTGCCAGAATGGCGAGATGTTTACCACCGGCAGTGCATTCTTGATTACGCCCAGAAACAGTGCGCCCAACACTGCACCCGCCACCGAGCCGATGCCACCGGCGATGGAGATGCCACCAATGACACAGGCCGCCACGACATCGAGCTCAAAACCGCCTGCGATATCGACGTAAGCGACTGCATAGCGTGAGACCCAGAGATAACCGCAAATGCCGGACAGGGCGCCGGACAGCACGAATGCGTTAAATCTCGTTCGACCGACATCAATACCGGTATAAACTGCAGCATCCGGATTGCCACCAACCGCAAAAAAAGCCCGCCCCTGCGGCGTACGGGTAACCACAAAATACATTAGCGCGATACAGATCAATGCGACCCAGGACAACATCGGCAGGCCCAATACTTCGGCACGCGGAAGTGCCTTGAACGCCGGGCTCATCTCGTGCGCATTAACCCACTGACCATCCGAGATCAGAAAGATAACTCCCCTGAAGATTGTCAGTGTACCGAGCGTGACAACAATCGGCGGTATATCGAGCTTCCAGACCAGCACACCATTGATACTACCGAGCAACGCACCAATCAACATTGCCACAACCAGCAGGAGAACGATCGGCAGTTGCGGATACGCGGCATTGAGCATGGCACAACACATGCCGGTCAGGGCGAGGTTCGACGCCATCGACAAATCGATACATCGCGTCAGCACCACAGCCATTTGCCCAAGCGCGAGAATGATCAGAATGGATGTATCGTTGAATACACCCAATAGCGAATCGGGTGATGCAAAGCCTGGAAAGCGCACCGACACCAGGCCAATCATCGCTATCAGAGCCAGCGCTAGAATCGCGTCGCGCGACATCCCAAAGCGGCTCACGCAACCCGCTCGTCTTCAATACCGGCAGCCGCGACGACCAGTGCTTCGGGACTGAGTTCGTCACGCTCAAACGCGCCCACTGCGCGTCCTTCGCGCATCACGATTACGCGATCGGCCATGCCGATAATCTCCGGAATCTCTGACGACACCATGATGACTGCCAGACCCTGCGAGGCAAGCTCGCGCATGAACGCGTGAACCGCCGCCTTTGAGCCGATATCGATACCTTTGGTCGGTTCGTCGAGAATAATCACTGTGGGACGGGTCGCCAGCCATTTAGCGATGACGACTTTTTGTTGATTGCCACCCGACAATTGAGCGACATTTTGATCGAGCGCCGCCGCTTTTAACTCCAGTCGCCGGGTGTATTGCCGTGCCAGCGCAAACTCGCGAGCCATACGGACAAAGCCGTTCTTTGAGGTTTGACTCAACGAAGGCAACGCGACATTATCGACGATTGGCAGGCCGGTGATCGCACCCTGCCGTCCACGATCCTCCGGCACGTAGACAAGCCCGCGTGCGATCGCATCTGCCGGACTATCGATGACGATTTTTTCAACACCCATTTGCAAACTGCCTGCGGACGGCCTGGTGACGCCAAACAATGCCTGCATAAGCTCGCTGCGCCCGGCGCCAACCAGCCCGTAAAAACCCAGTATCTCGCCACGCCGTAAGGTAAAACTGATGTCTTCAAATTCTGTCGGATGGCTAAAGCCGTCCACCCGCATAATCTCCTCGCCCAGCTCATTGGTGCGCGGCGGAAAGACACTGTCGACTGATCTCCCCACCATCAGCTCGACCAGTTTGCCCGAACTGGTCTGATCGATCATCCCTTCACCTACCAGTTCACCGTCTCGAAACACCGAATATCGATCGGCGATGCGAAAAATCTCATCGAATTTATGGCTGATAAAAAGAATCGCCTTACCTGCCACTTTGAGTTGTTCGACGAGCTGATAAAGTTCTTCGATTTCCTTGTGCGACAGTGCTGCTGTCGGTTCATCCATGATGACGACGCTCGCATCAACCGACAGCGCACGGGCAATGGCAACCAGATGCTTGTTGGCTATTCCCAGATCACGCAGCAAAGTGGCTGGATTGACTGTGGCTCCGATCCGGTCGAGTAACTCGGCTGCTCGCCGATTCATGGTGCGCCAGTCAATCAGACCAAAGCGATTGCGTGGCGCATGGCCGATAAAAATATTCTCGGCAATCGACAGCTCATCGAACAAAACCGTCTCTTGATGAATGGCGGTGATGCCGGCGCGCGCCGCATCGATCGGGCTGGCAAAAGTCTGTGTCACGCCATCCAGCTCGATGTTGCCCTCGTCTGGCTGATAAATGCCGGTGAGCACTTTGACCAGTGTCGATTTTCCGGCTCCGTTTTCTCCAACCAGGGCAGTGACCTGCCCGGGATAGAGTTTGATCGATACCGACGAGAGCGCGCGAACGCCCGGGAAAACCTTGCTGATTCGGTTCAGTGAGAGGCTTGCCGGATTCATTGAAGGTGCGGGTTTGAGCAATGTCTGCGCCTCGGGCGTTTGATCGTCGAGACGCCAGCGGCGCGGAACGCCACCGGCGCCCTGGTGCCAGACTGCTAGAAGATGTCTTTGAAATCGGCGATGTTCGACGAATCGTAGACAAACGGATCGGCCATTGCTCCGTCCAGTGACTCGCCAAGTGTCACAGCACCCAGCCGCCCCATGCCAATTTCACCGCCGGCCGTCGCCTCAGCGTCTCCCTTGGCCAGGTTGTAGGAAATCATGGTGGCGGCATAACCCAGATCGATCGGGTTCCAGATCGCGAACGACTTGGAGGCGCCGGATTCGACGTGCGCCGCCATCTCAGACGGCAGACCCAGACCAGTCACCAGGATTTCACCTGCTTTGCCGGCGTCGCTGACCGCCTGTGCGGCGGCGACAATGCCGACCGACGTCGGTGCGATAATCGCCTTTAGATCCGGGTGTGAAGACATCAGGCCTTGAGCCTCGCGGTAGCTCTTATCAGAGAGGTCGTCACCGTAGACGGTCGCCACTACGTTGATACCAGGGTAGTTGCCGACCACCTTGTTCATCTCCTCGATCCAGATATTCTGGTTAGTCGCCGTTGCCGATGCTGACAGTACGGCGACATCACCACCGTCGGGCAGATGGTCGGCCGCCATCTTGACAATCATGTTGCCAATAAGCGGGTTAGACGATGGATTCAAGTGCATTTGTCTGCCCTCGGGTGCAACGCCGGAATCCCATGAAATTACGGTGATGCCACGCGTCATCGCCTTTTTCAAAGCCGGCACCAGCGCGTCCTGATCATTGGCTGATACCGCAATCGCATCGACTTTTTGCGCGATCAGTGAGTTGATTACCTCGATCTGGCCTTCGGCAGTGGTGTCAGTGGGGCCGGTGTAGATAATCTCCACGCCACCCAGCTCTGCGGCAGCCTCTTCGGCACCTTTTGCCGCGGCCTCGAAAAATCCGATGCCGAGCGCTTTGACGACCAGGGCGATGCGCATGTCTTCGGCCTGCGCTGGCGCTATCGCCAGTGTGCCTGCCACGACCGCAGCAGACAGTACTTTTAGGGACTTTTTCATCATGTTGGCTTTCCTCTGGTGGTGATTTAAAGTGGGCGTTCTTATGAATTTTCGCCCGTCATCCTGTGCTTGCTGCGGCTGAAACGCTCGCTACGACTACGGATACACCCGCAGCCTCAAGAAGGTTTACCGATGCATCTTCGACACGATCATCGGTGATCAGTACATCGATTCGCTCAAGCGGACAGAGCAACAGTGCCGAGCGACGCCTGAACTTTGAAGCATCCGCCAGCACCACCAGCTCATCCGCCTGGCCCAATAGTTTTTGTTCACTTTGAATAACCAACGGGTCCGACTCCATTAATCCGAGTCGGCCAATGCTGTGCGCTCCCATAAACATTCGATGGGCGCAAAAATTCCTGGTGACGTCGTTCTCGTAGGGACTGAGAATGATGTTCTGCTCACGATAGATCGTACCCCCGGGCAGCGTGAGCTGATTCTTTGAGTGTTGCAGGAGATGCTCGGCAATCGGGAACGAATTGGTGCAGATATGCATCCGCTTGTTAACCAGCATGTGCACCATTTCATAGGTGCTGGTGCCACCATTGATGATGACGTCGTCACCGTCGTTGCAAAGCGCTGCCGCCTCGCGCGCAATCGCCCGTTTCTCCGCCACATGCATCGATTTGTTGACGCTGAAGGGCCGACCTGCCAGCGAGCTTTGCGTGGGTGGCAGCAGTGCTTCGGCGCCGCCACGGACGCGTTTGAGTTTCTTCGCCATGTGCAGCGCGGCGATGTCTCGCCGAATCGTTGCCTCCGATGCATTGGTCAGGGCAACCAGTTCAGCCACAGTGGCCACCGGTTTGTCCTGAACAGCTGACAGGATGATTTTTTGACGTTCCAGTTCGTGCACAACGCTTCATAGCCTTGCGGGGTCGGGTCTTCGGCATAATACGCAGTCAACATCCATTGTCAATCATATTCAATCTTTTCCGATCAAATTATGACTATTAAAGTCTGTTTTTGATTGACATTAGTCGATGTAGGAGCAATTCTGTAGGTAAATACCAATCGAGATCCGCTCAATGAGCAAAAATCAGCAAGCCGGCCTGCTTGCGAATCTGTGGGACCGCGACCACGCGGAGAAGCTCTCCGAGCCCGAGCGTCTGCTGTATCGTTCTAACTTGCTCGGAAGTGACAAGCGCATCACCAACTTTGGCGGTGGCAATACCTCGGCGAAGGTTTCGATGCCCGATCCACTGTCGGGCGAGCCGGTTCGGGTGCTGTGGGTCAAGGGCTCCGGGGGTGATGTCGGAACCATGAAACTGGACGGCTTTGCAACACTTTATCAGGACAAGCTGGATGCTTTAAAGGGCCTCTATCGCGGCGTCGAATTCGAAGATGAAATGGTCGGCTACCTGCCGCACTGTACTTACAATCTCAACCCGCGCGCAGCGTCGATCGACACCCCTTTGCATGCCTACGTTCCTCGTGTTCACGTCGATCACATGCACCCTGATGCGATTATTGCCATCGCTGCGGCGCAGGATGGTGAAGCGCTGACCCGCGACATATTCGGCGAAGAGATCGGCTGGCTCGAATGGAAACGCCCCGGCTACGAACTGGGTTTGTGGCTCGAGAAATTCTGTACCGATAACCCACGGGCCCGGGGGGTGATTCTCGGCAGCCATGGATTGTTTACCTGGGCCGACAGCGCTGAAGATTGCTACGCCTTAACACTTGAGATCATCAACCGCGCCATTAACTGGTTTGAAGAGAGGCCAGCGACACGAGAGCCTTTCAGTGGACAACGCCACAGATCACTATCCGCCTTACAACGGCGACGTGTCGCACAACAACTAATGCCAGTGATTCGCGGTCTGACCAGCGACAGACAGCTACAAATAGGGCACTTCGACGACAGCAGCGAGGTGCTTGAATTTGTTTGCAGCGAGGAACTGGCTGCACTGGCCGCGCTGGGTACCAGTTGCCCCGATCACTTTTTGCGTACGAAAATTCGCCCGCTTATCATCGACTACGATCCAGCCACAGACAACATCGATGCGGTACTCGAAGATCTGCCTCGGATTATTGCCCGTTATCGGGATGATTACGCCGCCTACTACCAAAGATGTAAACGAGTCGACAGCCCTCCGATTAGAGACGCCAATCCAGTGGTCTATCTGATCCCCGGCATCGGCATGATCACATTTGCGAAAGACAAGGCAACGGCGCGAATCAGTGCAGAGTTCTACACCAATGCAATCAACGTGATGCGAGAATCATCGGCTGTGTCTCGCTACTACGGTCTGCCGGAGCAGGAAGCGTTTGACATCGAATATTGGTTGCTTGAAGAGGCGAAGCTGCAGCGCATGCCCAAACCACGAGAACTCGCTGGCAGAATTGCACTGGTGACAGGCGGCGCCGGCGGCATCGGCTCGGCTACGGCCGCACGATTCCTCAGCGCGGGTGCTTGCGTCGTGCTGGCCGATATCGATGAGACCCTGTTGGAACAAACCGCGACACAACTGATCGAGCGCTTTGGCGAGGACAACGTCAGACAAGTGCTGATGGATGTGACCAGCGAAGAGCAAGTTGTCAATGCGCTGGCATACACCTCAAGCGAATACGGCGGACTGGATATCCTGGTCTCGAATGCCGGCATCGCGTCATCAGCCACGGTTGAGGACACAACGCTGGCACTGTGGAACAAAAACATGGACATTCTCTCGACTGGCTATTTTCTGGTTTCGAGAGAAACATTCAAACTGCTTCGGCAACAACAGCTCGGTGGCGCCATCGTGTTTATCGCATCCAAGAATGCACTGACCGCCTCGGCCGGCGCATCCGCCTATTGCACAGCCAAAGCGGCGGAAGTTCAACTGGCCAGATGCCTGGCGCTTGAGGGTGCCGACGCCGGCATACGGGTCAATGTGGTGAATCCCGACGCCGTGCTGCAGGGGTCAAAAATCTGGTCTGGCGAGTGGTTGCAGCAACGCGCCCAAGCCTACGGCAAAGAGACTGATGATCTACAGGATCACTATATTCAGCGCTCGCTGCTAAAACGTGCCGTGTTGCCCGCAGACATAGCAGAGGCAAGCTATTTTCTGGTCAGCGACCGATCGGCAAAATCCACCGGCAACATCATCAACGTGGATGCAGGAAACGTACAGTCCTTTACCCGCTAGGAGTCAGACCATGCGAATCGAATCAGAACGGATTGCGCAACACAATCAGGCTCAACTGCCCGCACTCGATGCCGACTACGCCGCACTGGGTGAGCAACTTCAACGAAACGCAATCGATATCGAACAGATAACAGCCAAAGCTTCGCACTTCGGTGTGGCCATACCGTCCTGGGGTGTTGGAACCGGCGGGACGCGCTTTGCGCGATTTCCAGGCCCGGGCGAGCCGCGCCACGTATTCGACAAGCTGGATGACTGCGGTGTTATCCATCAGTTGACGCAAGCAACTCCGACGGTATCGTTGCACATACCCTGGGACGACGAAGATCCCGCCGCACTGCGTCAACAGGCCGATCATCTTGGGCTCGGGTTCGATGCAATGAACTCCAATACGTTTCAGGATCAACCGAATCAACCACACTCCTATAAATTCGGATCACTCTCGCATACCGAAGTCGCCACACGAGAACAAGCGATCGCTCACAATATCCGCTGCATCGAAATCGGTCAGACTCTTGGTTCAAAGGCTTTGACCATATGGATTGGAGACGGGTCAAATTTCCCGGGCCAAACTCACATGGGAAACCAATTCGACCGATACCTGGATTCGGCGAAAAAAATCTACGCGAATCTACCCGAAAACTGGCAATTGTTTACCGAACACAAAATGTATGAACCTGCGTTCTACTCCTCGGTGGTTCAGGATTGGGGAAGCAACTATCTAATCGCAAGCGAGCTTGGCCCCCAGGCAAGCTGTCTGGTCGATCTCGGCCACCATGCGCCAAACGTAAATATTGAAATGATCGTCTCGCGCCTTGCGCGGTTTGGCAAACTCGGAGGCTTTCATTTCAACGATTCAAAATACGGTGACGACGATCTGGACTCAGGCTCCATCGATCCCTATCGCCTGTTCCTGGTGTTTAATGAGCTGGTCGACATCGAACGGCAACAAGGCCATTCGTTCAAGCCAGCCTACATGCTCGACCAGTCACACAATGTCACGGATCCGATTGAAAGCCTGATGTGCAGTGCCATCGAGGTGCAACGCGCCTACGTGCAGGCATTGCTGGTCGATCGCATCGCGCTTGACAACTACCAGACACAAAATGACGCTCTGATGGCGGCACAAACGCTAAAACGCGCGTTCATTACCAACGTTGATCCGATTCTGCAACGCGCCCGTCTGATCAACGGCGGTGCAATTGATCCAGTCGGCGCGTTCCGAGCGGCCGACTACCGTCAACGGGTAGCCATTGAGAGGCCTGAGGTACAGGGCGCTGGCGGCGGGATTGTTTGACGCGGCACTGGCATATTAATATTGCGGATGAGCGTTGACAGGGGCAGAGCCTATCGTCGCCATCCGCAGTAACCCATATGCACTACGAGGCAGCCACAATACAACCCGGCCAGTCACAGCGGCCGAATTTTCGCTCGCGATAGCTGTCAATATTAGTACTTACAGCGCGATGCGGCGGCAACACCGATCACCACCTGTCAATCGTCCCGAGCCAGTGGTTGCGAGTATTTGTTCGCACATCAACTTTGCCCTGAGGGAGACTATCGAAATGACGCAGTGGGCTACAATTTTGCAATAGTCTTTTGCCAGCGTTGAATTGCGTATGATAAAGACCTTAGGGTAGCTAACGTTGACTGAAAGACGACAATACAAACGGGTTTCTGCCAGGGCCGGCGATGTATCACACCCAAACTTTACGTGCATCGATTTTTCCGAAATCGGCATGCGATTTAGTTCGATGCAAGCGGTTCCACGCGGCGAGACATTCTCGGTAGAACTACGCACACTGACCGAACCTGTAAAACTGCTATGCAGAGTCGTATGGTGCCGTGAAACGGACACAACCGCAGAAGGTAAATTTCAATTTGGCGTTACCTTCGAAGGCTATTCGATGTCCAAGCAGTTGGTGGTTCGAAAACTGATCGACACCCGCGACGGCATATAAACTCCACAATGGGCAGGATCAGCATCCTGCCCATTGTCTTGCGTGCGAACAATCACTCGCTCGCAACTCACGCACAAATCGTCAACGCCAATGTTTCTCCACTCCGGTACAGGCAGCCCCCAAGCAGTTCACCCTCTTTTTTAAATGCATTCAGTATATTTCGCATAATGGTGCCAATGTTGTTTTCTCCACCTTTGCACGGCAGTGCCCGGATTAAGTGCACAAACACTCGTGCAAACAGCAGCACACCCAAAGCACCCAAGTGTCAGTGATGGTGATCGAGGCGCCCATGAACAGCAATCTGCTGACGGAGCACGAACAATCATTCGATGGTGTATCAGCTACTGATAGATTTTCTTATCCAACAACTTCAACGCTGCATCGAGATTCAGTTCTGCTACCTCATCAGCTTCAAACCCGGCCTCCACAGTGCGTAAATGCGAACGGCGCGTCGCCTCACTCATCAACGCCTCCATTCCCGTCTCCTCCAGATTCTCGATCGCCTTCTCAATTTCTTCCATACGACGCTTTGCATGCACCAGGTGCGTGATGGTCAGGGTTTTCATCCAGTTGGCAAAACCGATCTGATCGACGTCACCGACGTTATCGAGCACCTGATCCACCAGCCCCTGTCGATGCGCGGCGACGAGACATTCCACCGATAGTGCTTCTATGCCTTTCATCATCACTGAACGCAGGATTTTCACGGCACTGGCGTCACCGACTTTGTCGTTTAATACGCGAGCAGGTGTATTCACCGAATTGGCCCAGTCGCACATCTCCTGTGCGCGGGTGCCTGATATTAAAAGTGGTGCTGCGTGGCCGCTGGCCATGAATGAACCCATCACGGCTACGTCGACAAATTCGATATCAGTGTCTTTGAACACAGACGCTACCGCCCGGGTTTGCGGACCGGTGATGGAGTTGTAGTCGGCATAGAGGGTGCCGGGTTTTAAAAAGGGCATGGCCATGCTCGCTGCAGCAACGGCATCTTCCCCGGTGACCACGGAGATGACCAGTTGCGACTGATTAATCGCTTCGGTGTATTGATCACTCGCGTTGATGCCAAGCAGTGCTGCTTGTGTTTGCATACGATCGCCGCGGGCGCCCTGATTGAAATCGGTATCCACCACGCTAATGGATGCGGCGGCTATGCCGTGCTCACGCAATCCTTTCGCAATGGTAGAACCCGCTTCCCCAAAGCCAAGTAGCGTTATCGCGTTAAACATTACGGTCAATTTCAGCCATGGATATGCAACGCTTTATTTCTTCACAGGCGGATTCAGCAATTGCCGCCAGTTCCGCGGCGGTACGATTCTGGATCGGATGTGGCACCCAGACGATGGCCGGTTGAATGCCGAGTGCACGTGCCTGTGCCGCCGCCGCAGGTTGAAAAGCTTCAGATGCCACAACACAACCCGGTATGCCGCGCTTATCGAGGGCGATGATGTCATGCAAACTGCACGACGTACACGACCCTCAGTCAGCAAGCCCTTCTACCACGACATCACACTGGCCGATGATATCGGCAATCAGTGATTCCGGAGCCGGTTTGGTGTGAGTGGGTTTTTCAAAACGCAGTAACGTCGCACCGGTGCTGGCAAACTGGCGTTCTATCTCGTCGAGAAATTCACTGCTGCGCTCCTTTGAGATACTGAACAAGCCAATCGTTCGGTTGGCAAGCGTCGCCGGTGGCGGCAGCCGCTCTCGCATCAGTGGCGATGCCTCGGCGGTGGGATCTCGCATGGTGTAGGTCACTGGATAATCTCCTGTGTCACGATTTGTACCTCTTTCTTGCGCCGCTGTGCGGACCAGCCGCCGATTATCGCGGACATTGCACCACCTTTTCCGCCGGCACGCACGACCAACAGGTAGCCAGGATTGAATTTGTCGATCATCGACTCGGTAATGTTCGGATCGATACCCTCGGCGATGCCACCGGCGCCGGCCAGCAAGTCTTCACGTGGACGTTTCAGCGCCTGGTGCAACTGCGCTTCGATTTGCGCACGGCCCCACCCGGCTTGTTTGAATATCTCGTAGTGATCCGGGCACAGCACCAGAATGGCGCCGTTCTGCATCGCCACTTTGGGATTGCCAACTGACCACAGAGATGCCGCGAGCGACTGACACACTTCTTCCGGCGTTCGCGAATCGCGTGTGTGTGCAGCCTGCACGCCGTCGCCGTGAAAGAGCGTAACCGAAGAGCTTCCAGGGCGTGCGCCGCGCGTAATATTGAGCGGCTGCCAGTCCGGGTCGGTTTCATCTTCTGCAAAGCAGAACGTATATTTTCCAGGGTTACCCAGCACCGAGCGATCGATCTCACCGGGGATTCCACCACCGACATTTCTGATCAGCAGTTGCAGTGCACGGCCAATGGTGGCATTGGCACGATTTCCCTGCCCCAGCGCGTTGCCGCCGCTGTTCATACCAATCTGTTTGGTGATCGGGCCGTTGACAATCACCACCGGCCCCGAATACCAGAGTGTTGCGAGCAAGCCATGCATGGAGAATTCGGGTTTCAGTGCAGCCTCGACGGTGGCCAGTACAACCGGAAAATATTCGGGACGGCAACCGGCCATCACGGCGTTTATAGCAACTTTTTCAATGCTGCAACTAATAAGATTCGGTGGTATGTCACCGATAATCTCGTCCGGTTTGCGACTGGTGGCGGCAAGCATTCGGGCAATGCGTAAGTCGGTTGGCGGCACAATGGGCAAACCATCGCTCCAGCCACGATCATAGCTGACTTCAATAGCATCCTGATCATCGGTCACTTCTATCTCGCGCGCGGCGAGCATTATGTCTCCGTAGCGCAGTGCCAGTTTTTCAGGCATGCCAGGATACTGCGACATAGATCCACAACCGGGCCGATGTGGCGGCAGTGCCTCTCCAAGCGCGTTCAATTCAGTGAGCTTACGCCACTCGTCACGTACCCAACCATCGGTGCGGTCAACCTCGCGGCCATTGACGATTTTTATTATCGTGGGCACAGACTCGATGCGATAGCGCCACGATTGCTCAAGTGATGCGTCATCCTGCGCGCCACTGGTCTGCTCGGGAAACGTGATGTCGTCCTGCGAGTAGATGGTCAGATCGACACTGGCCGCCATTTCGGCCAGCACATCGCCGACCATCTGGCAGGTTTCGCAATCGCGCTTCACGATAGCGATAAATCGTGTGCTCACCGTCACTGCGATTGAATTAGCAAACGCGCACAGTCATCGATCGCTGTTCGCGCACGCTGTTCCAAACCATCACTGCCCGCGCTGCTGATCGGATGCTCGATCACAACAAACGGAAAACCTTCTGCACCCAGCACACGCGCCATCAGCTCTGCCGCACTGACAAACTGCGATGTCATAATTCCCGCTGCAGGTACCCCCAGGCGCTCTGCCGCCACTGCATCATGCAAACTGCACGATGAGCAACTGCCTCAGTCGCCTACACCTGTGATAATGACATCCGCGTTAGCAGCCTGTTGCATGATTTCTGCCTCAGCCGGTGCACTGTAATTGCCTTTGGTTAGCGCGACGACACTGGCAACACCATGATGTTCTTTCAGCTGTTGCTGCAATGCGGTGAAAAAGTTTCGCGTACCTTCCTTGCCATTGGATATGAACGCAACATTTGCACCCTGCAGACTTTGCAGGCGCGGGGCGGCGACAAAATCCTGCGCCTCTCCTTCATGCGATGGATCGAGAAATTCCACGTTGTTTTTCCTCATGTATGTAAAATTGTGCGTTTCGCTTCCGCTCAACGGCACCCTACGTGTTGGGTTGGTGTTCTTTCAATCGCTTGTGCTATGTCCACTTTGCCACTTGATATAACAGGATTGTTTCGCAGGGTGTCGGTGAGTAAAACGAATCGCACCGGCCATTTGTCACTCACAATCGACACAGGCGCCGACCGCCATTGTCACTGCACGACTCTTGTGCCCAAGCCACGGTGGGATCACGGCACCAAATCCTCCGGCCGGCCCGCCAGCTGCCACAACCATCAAATGATCGGCGTCCGGCAGCGCGGCATATTGCTGATCGCCCTTGTGCCTGACTACGGCGCCTTTGCCACAATCGGCCCAGTCGCGCCGATAGATACGGGCATTTTCAAACACATAGTCGGCGATATCACTTTTGCTCCAGCCAGCGCTTTCGAAATGGGTGCGCAACTGTGGTGGAACAACGATCGCATAGTTGCCTGGCCAGATTGAATAGTGCCGCATATTGGTTTTTATTTCGGCAACAAATGTATCGAGAATTTCTTCAGGCTGCGTGGTCCACTCATTCATCAGCTGACGCGGAGAACCTGCAGCCATCACGGTGACTGCTGACGCGTGTTCGGGCACACCGCGTTGCTGCGCCAGCGGCGTCCAGCTGGTATTGGTTTCATCTTCACCAAAACAAAAACTGATCTTGCCGGGGTGACCAAGAGTGGATCGATCGACCTGACCGGGGCGGACATCCATAAGGTTGCGCAGGACGAGCCTGATGGCGCGGCCGATGGGTGCGGTGGCTCTGTCGCTGGCACCCAATACGTTAAAGGTGCTGTCGATACCCAGCTCCTGCAGCACTGGCCCGTTTATTATGATCAACACGGCATTGCCGCCGGTGCTGGCAGTGGCACCGTGCAACAGATAGGGTTCCTGCAACATTGCAGTAAAGGCTGTCACTACGATTGGAAAATGGCTGGGCAGGCAGCCGGCCATCACGGCGTTGATAGCGAGTTTTTCAGCGGAGATTGCGCGGGCGCGTACTGACTCGACGCCAATTAAATGGTCCGCTGGCAACAGCGCGTATTCGAGCATTGCCGCAACAGCCGCTTCGGTGGGCGGCATAACGGGCAAGCCGTCAGTCCAGCCGCGGCTGTGCAGGTATTCCTGCGCCGCAAAATAATCGGTGGCAGTGTGACGACGCGATGACAGCATGGTTCCTCCCGCTCAGGCTAAGTGCCCGCACCACAACTGTAGCATGTTCCCTCGCTCAACCAGAATCGTTGTTATCTCCATCGCGCAGGTGTGCGATGCTGTTGGCGTAGTAGTTCAGCAGTGATGCTTCGTCGGGGTTAACGCGGTAGACACCGTCGGATTCGAGCAGAATTCGGCGCAATGTCAACATGCGTACACCGACAGTGACGGCGTAGTCGCGATCAGAACGCGGGATGTAGGCGCGGTGGCCACTGCCTTCCAGTCGCTGCAGTAGATCGAAAACGGCCCCCTTCAACTCGAGCTCGGCATAATGCCGATCGGGATTGGCTGCGAATACACTGGTGACGAGGGCAACGGGAAGGATTGGCGTAATTTCACCAACCCGCTGCATCAAATCATTTGCCAGTTGCGAGGCATCCTGTAGAGGTTCTGCCGGGTCATTCGCGTTGCTGGCCAGCCAGAGCTTCAGCGATACCGGCTTGCCAAAATTGACACAGGCGTAACCGTATCGATAGCGCTGCCCGCGCAGCGATTGCCAGATATTTTTTGCCAGAAACCGAATCAGTGTCAACGTGGTAGGCAGCTTGCCACGTTTGGGTAAACCACCTCGGTGACGCAACAGCGTTCGATCTTCAAACACGCGATCGTAGTTGATACCAACCGGAATGAAAACGATGTCGCGTTCACCGACCGGATCAAACCCACGCACCAAATATCCAAGCAGCCCTAAGCGCGGAGGCGCGAGTTTGCCATCGCGGGTCAAACGCCCTTCTGGGAAGATCGCCTGTGGCACGCCACCCTCGGCAGCCATCTGCACATAGCATTGCAGTACCCGCCGATAGAGTGGATCACCTGAATCGCGGCGAACGAAGTAGCCTCCCATGGCGCGAATCAGTTGTTGCAGTGGCCAGACCCGCGCCCACTCGCCTACTGCGTAGGACAGCGCTGTACGCTCGGCCGCAAGATAGGTGGCGACGACATAATCCATATTGCTGCGGTGGTTCATTAAAAACACTACACTGGTTTTATCGTCCAGTTGTGATAGCGCCGTATCATCGGCAAAGCCGAGTCGGATCCGGTACAGCGCATGCAGCAATCGCCGTGCGAGCCAGTAGGCTGCTTTAAAGTACAACAAGGCGTTGAAGGCCGGAACGATTTCACGCGCATAGGTCTGGACCTCACGCATCAATACCTCGCGCGGCATCTGTCGTTCGGCCGCGAGCGTTGCGACGAGATCCATGACATCCGGGTGAAAGGAAATTCGATCGATCAGCACTTCGCGGCGGGTGAGCTTGAAAGATGGAATCTTCAGTTGTAGCCGTGTATTGACTTCATCGATAACGCGATTGGCGCGGCGGTGCAGTACCCAGCGAGCCGATGGCAAAACAAAGTGCTGCAGTAACCAAAGGCCCGCCAGCAGCAATGTGGCCAGCACCAGCCAAACGGGAAGCTCGACTGTGGCGCTCATGTTAATCCGCTGTCGCTGTCGCCTCGGCAATGCGCAGCCGCAGATAGTCCACTTCGATGTCGATCGTAGTGGCTATCATAAATTCAAATACGCTCACCGCGGGTGCCGGTGGCAACTGATAGTGTTCGGCCAGGCGTTCGGCAAGCTCCAGCACTTTTACTTCGCGATCACGCCGAACAATCAACGCCAGCATGGCCTCACGATCACCGCCGGTTTCAATAAACTGAGGCTGCAACTCCAGAAATTTGGATTCTGCCACAAGCTTACCCAAATTCACCCGCTCCATAATCGCAAGCAACGCAACCGCATCGGCGGTGACTGTCTCGCCGTAGGTGCTGCTGTCCTCGCCCGACTCACAGGCCTCGCCCACCCAGTTGCGGTAAAAGTCGATAATACGATCGCCGACGCCGCTGGGCATTTGTCGCAACGGGCTTCGCGGTGGTGTGCGTGCAATGATCGACTGCACACCGTGCACATCGGTAAATGCATCCTGCTCGGCGAAGGTGTAGCGACCGAGTTCTGCGTGACTGTGCTCGATGCGGCCCAGGGTGTACATCAGTAGCGACTGCTGATCATCACCACGCAGCAAGCCGGGTACATAAACCGCGTTGTTGGCAGCGAAGCGCGAACGCTTTTTTAACGCAATGACAATCTCATTGGCCAGAATATCCAGGCCGGGACGAATTCTGCCCTGCAGATCAAGGTCAGGGTGTTTACTGTTCATATGCGATCCAGAATTATTCTTGGCGCCGGTATCAGGGTGTGTCGTCGATGACCGGGGGTTTGTTATCGAGCCGGCTTTCGATCGCATCCTGCGCGGCGCCGGCAATCACATCCCGATTGGCGCCGCCATCACCAACGACTTCCACCTTGACACTGCGCTCGGCGAAGCTCAAGCCGTTTTTATCGAACGCATCGCGCATGGCCTGATAGGCATCGCGGCGGATGGTCCACTGTTGTCCCGGTGCTGACATGAATTTGACACCCACCACCATATTGAATTCTTCCATTCGCCGGACACCCTGCGATTTCAATGGCTCGATGATATGGTGGCCGTAGTCTTCATTTTGCTGAAGTTCTGCACCAATTTTCTTGACGATCTTTTTCACAAGTTTCAGATCTGTTTCAAACGGCACGCGAAACTCCATTTTTATTATTGCCCAGTCGCGGCTGTGATTAGTGAGCGAGGCAAGTTCGCCATAGGGTATGGTATGGATGGCGCCCAAATGGTGCCGTAGTCGCAGTGAACGCACCGAGATCGATTCAACCGTGCCGCGCAAGTCCCCCATCTCGATATACTCACCAACGCGAAACGCATCTTCGAGTAAAAAGAACACACCGGAGACAATATCCTTCACCAGCGCCTGCGCACCAAAACCAATCGCGATGCCAACGACACCTGCACCGGCGATCAATGGCGCGATATTAACGCCAAGCGAAGATAACACCACCAGTACCACCATAATCGCAATGACGGTAAATACAATTTTTCGAAACAGCGGCAAAAGCGTGGCCATGCGCGCGCCCGGGCCAGGCATTTGCCCGTGTGCCGGCGCCTCATAGTCAGCCATTCGCCGATCGATCAGGGTTTTGGCCCAAACCCACAACAGATCCCCCATCAGCAGCACTACGATGATATCGATCGCAGCAGAGACCAGTTTCCCCGCCGTATTCGAAGAACTGTAGAGCGACCAGACCGGCATGCCCATCAATGCGAACAACAGCAAAATGGCCAGCACAATAACAACAAACCTCACCATCCGCTGGGTGACCGGACGATACAGTTCATAGCTGCGCTGCTCGCTTTCGTCCCGATCATCGGCGTCGGGCTCAACGGCGTCATCAAGCTGTACTTCAGCCTGTGCTTCGCCGATGGCATCATCGGCAGATGGCGCCGATGCCGCCAAATGCTGGATATCGATCTGCTCGGCGCTGGCGCGATCAAAATAATAATTGACCAGTCGGTTACAGGCAGCCAGTGCCGGCACCAGCAATGCAATCGTAATCAGCAACCACATCAATTGCTGCATACCCAGCGTATCCATCGCCAGCACAATAACCACCAGTGCAGTCCACAGCATTGGCCTCAGGTGCTTATTACCACCGGTTCTGGCGATTGAGAACTGCGCGTCGTCGACTGAGGCAAACCTGTGATCGGCTGGCTTATCATCAGAGGTCTCGTGCCAGCGCCAGATTGCGGCGGTAACTGCCAGTGCCAGCGCTAGTGATGAGGCGAAATGGACTGCAATCGAGGCACTATCAGACACACCCAGCTGCAAAAAGGTGTCTGCAGTTATTCGACCCACCAGCCCAACTGCACACACAATAATGATCCACCGCACCGCTCGCCTGGCCTTACTCCGCTCGAGCGGCACCATGCGCAGGTGAGTTGAGGCCGGCGAGAAAATTACCCGCGTCAGTACCAGAACCAATCGCAGCACCACCGCGACAAACAAAACGCTCAGCACCACCTTGCCAGCCAGATCGGGCCAGTCGAAGAATAAATAGGTGCCAATGCAGCCAACGGAGAAAACACTGGCGCCAGCCAGGCGCAACATACCGACCGAGACGGCCCGGCGCGCACTCGCGGCCAGCCCGGATACGTCACTTAGCTCCAGTTGCTTCAGTCGCAGTGTGGCATAACACCAGTACAGCCACTCCAGTCCGCAGCCGATGAAAATGAAAATGATCAGATAGATCACACTGCGCAGAGTGGTATCGGATGTCATACCTGACGCCCATCGCGAGCGCAGCTCTGTTGGCAGGCCGGGCAGCGCGACGGTCGCATCGGCTACATCGGAAACGCGTGCGCGCACGCTTTGTAACCGCCGGTTGACCAGCTCGCGCAAAGGCGCACCGGATTGCATGCTCTCAGTGTCGGCACGCTGATCCTGCAATTGTTCGCGCAACCAGTGATTGATGCGCTGATCGCCGAGCAGTCGC
>CAKZSB010000407.1 GCA_937920585.1 uncultured Granulosicoccaceae bacterium
GCTGCAAAGTGTCTCGGCGTTGATTACTTCATCATTGAGAGTGGAATAGACGGTGTAGGCGGCGATGCTCGCCGATTCTGTGCCGAGGGTATCTCCATCCTGTACCGGGGCATGCCGATTGACGCCGCTGACATCATCCGGTGTCTGATCGTCATCGTCTTCTGTGCGTGACTCCTCGGCAGGTTCGGGCGCTTCGCGCAAATCAATGTTGATCTTAACTGTGGCTGTTGGATCTTCGCCGTCCTCGTCCGTTGTTTCGGACTCCTGCTGCGTGTCGTCGTCAGCGGGCTTGTTCTCATCATCTGCCTCGGTTGTTTCTACGGGTAGCTTATCACTTGCCACGGTCTCGATTATATCGCGTGGTAGTCCCGCAATAATCGCAAGGCAAAGCGAGGCAAATTGCGACTGGTTGCGTGCCGCTGGCAAGAGCCCGGACCACTGGTCGGGGGCTAGGAGGGGAATTTGCTGATAGTTTTCAGTCAACTCATTTGCGGCGCCCGATGGCAGCCAGTGGACGCCGAGCGCCCGGCGCGTAAAAATGGCGAAGACGTAGCGCAACTGCTGAAGTGGCGCAAGTGATCGACTACCGGCAGGCGAAGTCAGGTTCCAGTATGTGTTGAGGTTGCTGGATACACCGGCATAATCCAGTGCACCCAACGACTTACAACGGGTTAACTCCATTTCGTCGAACAGCATGCTGTCCGGTAGACGATGTGGCCTCAATCTCGCGTGAGCAGCGCAATCATGATGCAGGTCAACCATCGCAATGGCATCTGCAACCGCTCTGGAAACAGGCAGAGCTAATTGATGGGCCGGTTCCAGTGAGGGTATGAGCAGACCAAGTCGACAGGCGTAGTCGGCAAATCCGGGGTCAATCGACAACGAAGGGTTGTGGGCCAATGCCTTTGCGCAAACAGCGTTGGTCCGGTTCTGCTTTTCGTGGATGTCGGGCTCCCGGAATTGCGGCCAAGGCGCGCGTCGCATGGGTGGGGAAGAGAACAAAGAGTATAGCCGATTGAGCCCCTTTCAACTGTATCCGGGCAACAGTTGCGCCGGGTTAGTCTGCGTAACCAATGCGCATGTTCGGCAACGTTCAGATTGTGTTGCGAGGTTTGGCCTTTGTTGCCGATCTATGGCCTGCGCGGTATCCTTGCCGCGTTCACTCAGGGGCCGGGTGGGCAGACGCCAGCGATGCAGGTGGTGCGTTGGTCATTCGATGCAAATGTTCAATGGTAAATACAAGTGATGAAGAAGTGGCTATTTCTACTGCCGGCTCTGTGTGTGTTGTCCGCAGCCAATGTGTTGGCGGACTCGACTGTGATTCGAGTCGGTAGTATTCATGATACCTCCGGTATTCTGGGTCACTACGGACGTTCGATGGACAAAGCGATAACGCTTGCGATTGAGGATATCAACGAACAAGGTGGTTTGTTGGGCAAACCATTAAAGAAAATTGCCTTCGACACAAGATCAGATCCCGATTTGTATCCTGAACTTGTTGGTAACCTGATTGCGGAGCAGGTCGATGTTGTGCATGGCGCTATATTGTCTTCGGATCGTGAGGCCATCAGGCAGGCGCTGGCCGCAGCAGAGGTGCCTTATTTTTATAATACCCAGTATGAGGGGGGCGTGTGTGATCGCAACGCATTTTTTACTGGAGTCACGCCTGCTCAGCAGGCGCAGATACTAATACCGGAAGTCGTTCAGCGCTGGGGTGACAAAATTGTTGTCGTCGCGGCCGATAATAACTACGGAAAGATAACGGCCAGATGGATTGAACATTTTGCCCGCAAGCACGGGGCGAGCGTGTTGGAGACCCGTTTTTTCGACCTGGCCGTATCTGACTTCAATGCAACCATTAAATCCATTCGAGCCATTCAGCCCGATATGGTCGTGTCATTGCTGATTGGTGGCGCGCATTTATCTTTTTATCGCCAGTGGGCTGCGAGTGGTGTTCGCGGGAAAATCCCGTTAGCGTCAACCACTATGGGGGCGGGTAATGAGCACGTCGCGTTAACGAAGGATGAGGGTGACGGTATCATGGTGGTATACAGCTACTCAAGAGAGCTGGACACCGAATCGAATGCCAGTTTTCTGGAGAAGTGGCAGAACCGCTTTGGCAACACCGATGACATACACGAACTGGCTGTATCCACCTATCAGGGGGTGCACGTCTGGGCCGAAGGTGTGCGCAGAGCGGGTACGCTGGAGGCTGATAGTGTGATTGCCAGCCTTGAGAGCGGATTGCATATCAATGCACCTACCGGTAAGTTATCAATTGATCCGCTCACGCATCACGCGGTAACCACCGTGCACCTGATCGAACTTGATGATCAGAAAATGAAGGTGTTAAAAAGTTACCGTGATTTGCCTCCGAGAGATACCCAGATTGTTTGTAATCTCAAGCTCAACCCGCAAGACAACCAGCAATACGCAATTTCTGTCGAACTATATGACGTGCTGTTCCCACAAGCCCGATGAAAGCCTCTCGCTAATTGTGCAGGAACAACTATCCCGTCTGGTTGAAGAACAATTGTGTAGGAGATGGCGTGGCTCGGGCTTCGCATCGGTCAGGCTCGAGCTGCGCTATTCAGCCAACCTTCAATCCACCGCGGTCGATGTCGATGAAGCGGCCACCGTCGCGATGCATATCCAGCAAAAGTTTTGCCGGTGCGAAAGCTGTATCGTCCGCTGCCAGGGCTTCCATTGTCTCGAGTATGGGACCGGCGCCAACTGTATCGGCAAAGTACATGGGGCCGCCTTTGTCGGCGGGCCAGCCATAGCCATTGAGCCAGACGATATCTATATCTGAAGGGCGTTGAGCCTTGCCTTCTTCGAGGATTTTTAGCGCTTCGTTGATCATTGGATAAATGCAGCTTTTTATAATCTCTGCATTTGACGGAATATCGTTGCTTGAGGGCGCGCCGCCAGTGATTTTGCGGATAATGTCCTCGGTTGCATCAGACGGTATCGGTTTTCGATTTTCGTCATAGTCGTAATAGCCTGCGCCTGTCTTCTGGCCACGGCGATCTATTTCGCACAGTGCATCTCTGACCGGATTCTGCGTAGTGGCCCCTTTGCTCCAGCCAATATCGAGCCCGGCCAGATCCGACATCTGAAACGGTCCCATGCGAAATCCAAATTCGTTGATTGCGGCATCAACCTGCCATGGCATAACCCCTTTGTAGACAAGTTTCATGGCCTGCACTTGTCGCGCAAACAAAATTCTGTTGCCAACGAAGCCAGGGCAAACGCCAACTAATACCGCAACCTTGCCTATTGTGCGCGCCAGATCCATGCAAGTGGCGACAACATCGTCTGTGGTGTGAGTTGCGCGAACTATTTCGAGCAGTTTCATCACATTGGCGGGAGAGAAAAAGTGCAGGCCGAGCACATCATGCGGGCGGCTGGTTTCACCGGCTATTGCGTTGATATCGAGTGCCGAGGTGTTGGTGGCCAGTATGGCGCCGGGCCGTGCTATTTTATCGAGCTTTGCGAATATTGATTTTTTCAGCTCCAGATTCTCGAATACGGCCTCGATTATCAGGTCACACTCACTGAGATCTTCCATATTGGTGGAGCCCTGCAGTCGATTCATTCGCGCATCGACTTCATCGTGAGCGAATCGGCCGCGGTCGGCGCTGCGTTGGTAGTGACCACGTACCACGCTCAGTCCTCTGTCGAGCGATTTCTGCTCAGTTTCAACAATCGTGACTGGTATGCCGTTAGTGGCAAAGTTCATGGCGATGCCACCGCCCATTGTGCCTGCGCCTATGATTCCTACCGATTTGATGTCGCGGCGGTTTGTAGCGTCGGTTATCCCCGGTACCTGCCACGCTGCTTTGCCTGCCTGTTCAATATAGTCTGCAATGCTGGAGTCGCTCAATTTTCAGTCCTGATGATAGCTTCGGGTGTATATCTGGCGAAGATGCCACACGTATGCGATTCTGGTGGTTCGTGCGCTATCGGATCACAGCTCGTGATCTTTGCGCCTCGCATTTAAGTCAGGTCAAGGCATCGCGCCCTTAGTGTGCGACGATCAACTTTGTCCGTTGCACCGCGGGGCAGCGGCGCCGTTAGCCACCAGTAGCGCGCCGGTATTTTAAACATTGCCAGTTTATCGGCCAGAAAGATCTTTAAGGATTGCTCGTCCAGTGCACTGCCGTGTCGTGGCAGAATAGCGGCACCAACGATTTCACCATATCGTTCGTCCGGGATCGAGAACACAGCCGCCTCGGCAACACTTTTGTGTCGATGCAAAGCGCCTTCGACTTCAAGGCAGGATATGTTCTCACCTGCGCGGATAATGATTTCTTTTTTTCGTCCGACAATTCTCACGTAGCCTTCATCATCGATCGTCGCCAGATCGCCTGTATGCATCCATCCATCACGCATAGCGTCAGCAGTTGCTTCCGGATTGTTTAGATAGCAGCGCATATTGGCAGCGCTCTTGACGCACAGCTCACCGGTCTCGCCATTGGCTACCGGATCGTCGTTGTCATCGACGATGCGCAATTGCTGTACTGGTGGTAGCAGGCGGCCGGCATATTCCGGTTTGTCGAGGTAGTCGGGTCCGGAGATACCCAGCCCCAACGCATTGGTTTCGGTCATGCCCCAGCCTGAGCCAACTGCTGCGCGCTCAAAAGAGGCCGCTTGCTCAGCCACTTGAGCCGCCGGACGCTTGGCGCCACCTGAACCCAGATACTCAAGCGTGGGTGCGTCAAGTTGAAGTCTGCGCGAAGCTTCTGTCAGGTCTGCGGACATGGTGGGTACACCGACAAATCGGGTGACTGATTCACGCCGGATCAGCTCAAGGGCTACGTTCGCATCCCATTTGTCCATCATGACAAATTTTGCGCCAAGCGGGATGGATAGCAAAAATGCCGGATGTGTGGCTGTGACATGAAACAACGGAGTTGCACACAGTATCGCTGCGGGGCCGGGTTCAGGGGGTAGCAGGTTTGCGGGTGCCATCAGGCGCGGCAACTGAGCCGACATCAGCCAGCTGTATACCGCGGTAATGGCGCCGCGATGGGTTAGCACAACGCCTTTGGGGTGGCCGGTTGAGCCGGATGAATACATGACGGCAAAGTCGTCGTCTGCAGCGATGTCAATTTCGGGCCAGCCAGCATTACTGTAGTTTGCCAGGCGGACGTTGAGCGTTGGTTGTGCGGCTGCAGTATTGTTGTCGCGCACGGCGACGCAGGTTATGTTGGCGTCGTTTGCGAACGTGCCGATACGTTGCTGGCGGGCGGCATCGGCGAATACCAGTTTAGCGCCACTGTTTTCAAAGCCGTAGCGCAATTCTTCGCTGGTCCACCAGGCATTTAACAGCACCGCGGTGCAACCGATGTTGGCGATCGCCATCAGCAAAACCAGATACTCCGGGTAGTTTCGCATCGCGATCGCGATGCGCTGGCCCGGGGTTACCTGAAACTCGTTCAGCAACATAGCAGAGCAGCGGTTGCACTGATCGCAGAAATATTCGTACGACCATCTTTCGTCGTTGTAGATGAGATACTCATCGAAGTCGCGGGCGGTGCTGCCCCGCTGTTGCATTTTTCGCAGTGTAGCTGGCGTGTTGGCAAATACCGGTAGCGTCAGTCCGCGTATGTTTGCCTGGGTTGTGGCGAACCGTGGATCGGTGTTGACAAGGTGTTTTGTGGCCTCGGTGAGGCTCATGCCCGACATGGTTAATGATTCCTCCTGCGCGCTGACAATGCATTGTAGCGATAAATCTGCATCAGCGGCGCAGCATCAGCCGGCCCAATACCGGCGTTGGCTGTTGAGTGGATGCCTGCAGCATGCTAACGTCGAAAGACACTCGATTAAGTCAATGGAAGCTACACATGATAACGGCCATCGTCCAGTTTCCGCTGAGTGCCGGTACGACACTGCAACAGGCGCGCGAGCTGTTTGAGGGTTCGGCACCTAAATATCAGGGGCTGGCGGGCCTTGTCCGAAAATACTACCTGTTCGATGAAGAGAGCATGACCGGCGGAGGCTGTTACCTTTGGGAGTCGCGTGCGGCTGCCGACGCGGTGTATACCGACGATTGGAAGGCCATGATAGAGCAGCGATATGGTGCTGCGCCGCAAATACGTTTTTTCAGTACACCGGTGATTGTCGACAACGGCGAACTCGAAACGGTATAGATACCGCAATGAACTATTGGCTATTCAAGTCCGAGCCGGACGCTTTCAGCATTGATGATCTTGCCGCAATGCCGGGCAAGCGCGACCACTGGGATGGTATCCGCAATTACCAGGCTCGCAACATCATGCGTGATCAGATGAAAAAGGGTGACCTGGGGTTTTTCTATCATTCCAGTTGCAAGGTACCGGGTGTGGTCGGCATTGTTGAAATCGTCAGGGAATCCTATCCCGATCACACGGCTCACGATCCCGATGCCAAATACTACGATCCCAAAAGCAGCAATGACAATCCGCGCTGGTTTATGGTGGATGTGCAACTCAAACAAAAATTCCGTGATGTGATTTCTCTGCAAACGCTAAAAAGCACCGCTGGCCTGGAAGAAATGGCGTTGTTGCAAAAAGGTAGCAGATTGTCGGTTCAGCCAGTCATTGCCAAACACTGGAAGATGATTGTCAAGATGGCGGCGCAACGCTGAACCTTCGGTTGGTAAGTGTCAGTGGCGCAGTTGCGTAACGAAGGCGTTATACTGCCTGTTCGCAACTCCTGGAGGAAGAGCATGAAAGCTGAATTGGATAAAATTCTCGCCGCTGGCATTGAGCAAGGTGCTGCGCCGGGGGCGGTGGCGATTGTTGTCGATCGAGATGGCGTTGTGTGGGAGGGAGCCGCTGGCGAGCGAACCACGGGCTCCGGCACCGAAATGACCCGCGACACCGTCGGCGCGATCTTTTCCATGACCAAGGCGATTACAGGGACGGCCGCCATGCAATTGGTAGAGCAGGGCAAGCTCGATCTCGACGCACCGGCAGGCGATGTCATTCCGTGGCTGGGAGAAGTTAAGGTGCTGGATGGCTTCGGTAGTGACGGTAAGCCACTGATGCGTACACCACGATCACCGGTAACCTTGCGCAATCTGTTAACGCATACTTCCGGTTTTACCTATGAATTGTGGAATTCCAACGAGGCGAAATGGAAAGAGCTGACTGGCGCACAGAGCCTTTTCTCCCTCGAGAACAAGGCGTTGGAAATACCGCTTGCCTTCGATCCCGGTACCCGCTGGGAGTACGGGATCGGCATTGACTGGGCAGGCAAGATGGTTGAAGCGGTGTCTGGCAAAACACTTGGTGAGTATTTCGCAGATCATGTTACCGGCCCGCTCGGAATGCACGATACCGCGTTTGTGCACACGCCTTCGATGCTGGAGAGGGCAGCAGGAATTCACGCCCGCACTCCGGAAGGCGATTTGCCCGCGATAGAATTGCCTGTCGTGGAGAATCCCGAGTTCGAGATGGGCGGTGGAGGCTTGCACGGCACCATGAGTGATTATGGCCGCTTCATTCGCATGATTCTCAATGATGGCGAACTCGATGGAACGCGGATATTGAGTGCCGATACCGTTGCCACTATGTGCCAGAACCATATCGGTGACCTGCGCGTAAAAGAGTTGACGACGATTGCGCCAGCGTTTTCCAACAACGCAGAATTTTTCCCTGGCGAGCCTAAATCGTGGGGGCTGACATTCCAGATTAATGAAACTGCCTGCGACACAGGTCGTCCTGCGGGAACGCTAATGTGGGCCGGTCTGGCGAACAGTTTTTTCTGGATAGACAAATCCAGCGGGGTCGGTGGTGCATACCTGAGCCAGATACTGCCGTTCGGCGATGAAAAATCGCTGCAGCTTTTCCTCGATATCGAGAAAACGGTCTACAGCGCTATCGCGGCCTGAATCTTTTTTTAATGCCGGCAAAGCTCTTCGCTGGGGGAGGGCTAATGAGCCGCTTAAGAAACTTTACAAAGTTCTCACAGCAATCGGTGGCAGTGCACCGGAAAAACGCCGGCATAGCAGGGCTTGGCGAAGAAACCGGTCGCTTTATATTTCAAGTGGCCTGCTAACCCAAACGATACCCCATGCCGTAGATCGATTGAATCAACTGGTCGTCATTGCCGGTGCTCGTGGCTTGAGTCGATGCCGATAACTTTCGCCTGAGATTTCTAATGTGGCTATCGATTGTGCGATCGCTAACCACCCGATTGTCTGCATAGCATGTATTCATCAAGGCATCGCGTGAGTAAACTCTGCCAGGATGCTGCATTAGCGCCTGCAGCAGTCGGAATTCAACTTTGGTCAGTTCAACGGGTTGGTCGTTCAAGGTGCAGCGGAACGTTTGCAGATTCAGCGTTACGTCCTGGTAACTCAGTTGTTCGCTTGAGTCTGCTTGTTGCGCCATTGAGTTTGTGCGGCGCAGAATGCTGCGAACCCTCGCCACTACCTCGCGGGGCAGAAATGGCTTGCAGACATAGTCATCTGCACCGAGCTCCAGTCCCAGCAGACGATCAACTTCATCTACTCGGGCGGTAACCATAATGATTGGCAGATCGGATGATTGTCGAATCTGCCGGCACAGGCTCAAGCCATCCTCGCCGGGAAGCATAACGTCGAGAATGAGAAGATCCGGAGGGTCTGCCGCGATCGCCTGTGCAACCGTGCTGCCGTTGTGGTGAACACTTACCCGATAGCCATCGTGTTCAAGGTAATCACGCAGAAGGCTAGCGATATCGGCTTCATCCTCCACCACCATGATATGTAGTTGGATATTCATAACTGTGCTCTATCAGTGTCGGCGTCAAGTGCCAGATCCAGAGGTAGCTGTACGCTGATTTGCAAACCACCCAGTGAGGAGGGAGTTGCGGAAATGGATCCATGGTGCGCGTGGACAATATTCCGGCAGATCGCAAGGCCTAAGCCTGCGCCTGCGCGGCGTCGTTCGCGGGATAGCTCCTGGCGATAAAGCGGATCGAAAATTTTCTCGCATTCGCCGGCATCGACACCGGGTGCGGTGTCGTCGATGTGAACAGTGGCATTGTCATGCTGCCTGGAAAGGGTAATGACAATGCGACCCGGTGCGTCGGTGTAGGCGTGTGCGTTGGCCAGCAGATTGTCGAGTAGCTGTGCCAGGCGATGTGGATCAGCGTGCAGCGCCAGTTTTTCCGGGCCCCGGATTTCCGTCTCGATTCGGGGTTGCGGTGTGCTGCGATAGGCATTAACTGCCTGCTCGACCAATTCGCGCAAATCTGTGGCTTCGAATTGATAGCGAAGGCCGCCAACATCGGAGATCGCCAATTGGTGAAGATCTTCAACCAGCCGGTGCAAGCGAGCGGTCGATCGCTCAAGGGAGTCCAGCTGTGATGCATCGAATGGACGTACGCCGTCGCGCAATGCGGCAACATCACCAACCAGCACTGTCAGTGGCGTGCGTAGTTCGTGCGCAGTATCAGCCAGCCAGCGCCGCCTTGCCGTTCGGTTTTCCTCCAGCGTGGCCGTTAGTCGATCCAGATCCAGCATGACGTTATGTATTTCGTCGCCACCCCGCACC
>CAKZSB010000408.1 GCA_937920585.1 uncultured Granulosicoccaceae bacterium
AGCGCATTCGCGAGTAGTTCGTGATCCTTTAACAAGACATCCGCTTCACTCTGATTGGCGAGGCTGAGCGAGCAGAGCCGATCTATTTTCTGTCGACAGTTGGCAATTGCCTCGATCGCGATGGCGCAATCGGCCAGCTCGCAAATCAGTGTGTGGAACTGGCCGTCGAGCGTGTGGAACTCGTCGATCTGGCCGGCGGCCAGCACTTGCCGTTGCTGGTCGAGGTTGTGGTGCAATGCATCGGTGCGGCTAGTGTCCCAGACAGCGCAGGCCTGCGCGATAACCTCAAGCTCAACCGATAACCGCACGAAGCGTGCGTGCGCCACCAGCTCTAGCGAGAAGCCGCGCACGGTGGTGGCTTTCTGTGGCTGCACCAGCAGCAGGTCCAGATTGCCGAGCCGGCCGAATGCTTCGCGCACGGGCTGGCGCGAGGTGCCAAAACGCCTGGCGACTTCTGCTTCGGACAACTTGGTGCCGGGCAGCAACTCCAGCGAGACAATCTCCCGGTGGAGCTGCTCGAACACAACATCGGCGGTGGTACGGCGTTCAAAGGCGGTGGCCAGCTTTTGCATATCGGGCTCTGGTTTCAGGTTCGGTGTGTGTATCCGAATCCGGCGAACTTCGCAATCTTCTCATTCCGGTGATGACGCCTTCGGCGCATTTTCGGGTGATTACGCGGGTTGAATTAGCGCTTGACAGCGCTGAGCGCACAGGCAGTATACTACCATACCAGTGTGCTGTAGCATGCAAGCCATGCATTTTGAACGTTACAGCACACGAGAACGCCATACGGATGAAAGCTGCTTTTTCGGTGGCGATTCGTCTCGGCGCAGGCAACGACTACCAGGAAGATAATATGGCTGGAACATTCGGATCACTGGCAGGCAAAGTCGCCGTTGTCACAGGCGCCGGGCGTGATATTGGCAGGGCATGCGCGCTGCAACTGGCTGCCGCCGGTGCAAAGGTAGCGCTCAACTACTACAACTCCGATGCCGGCGCCCGGAGTGCGAAAGAAGAAATTATCGCCGCTGGCGGCGGCGCGATCGCGGAGCGTGGCGATATGACATCAGCCGCCGATGTCGAGCACCTGATCAGTGCCACGGTTGCAGAATTTGGCCCGCGTATCGATGTGCTGGTGCACGTTACAGGCGGGCTGGTGGCGCGTAAAACTATCGCCGAGATGGATCTGGAACACTGGCATCGGGTGATGGATCTGAATGCCACCTCGTTTGTTCACGTCATCAAGGGTGTGCTGCCGCATATGTCCGGCGGTGGGTCGATTATCGGGCTCGCCAGTCAGGCCGGGCGTGATGGCGGTGGTCCCGGTGCGGTGGCCTACGGCGCATCGAAAGGTGCTGTAATGACAATGACACGTGGTCTTGCCAAAGAGCTCGGTCCGGATATCAGAGTCAATTCGGTCTGCCCCGGCATGATCGACACCGACTTCCACAACACGTTTACCAAGCCCGAAGTTCGTCAGCATGTTGCCGGTATTACCCCGCTCAAGCGCGAGGGAACATCGGAGGAAGTGGCGAATCTGGTGGCTTACCTGGCATCGGAAGATGCGGCGTTCATTACCGGAACCAACATTGATATCAATGGAGGCCTGCTCTTTTCGTAGCAATGAGATACGCGAAGTTTCAACGCTCGATTGCAGGGTGCAAAAAGGTTACAGTGCCCTTGCACGAGAACTGTATAAATGTTTAACCCGCAAGCCCTTATATCCAAACTATCTGGAGGATTTATGTTCAAGAAAATCTCGTTAGCGCTAACCGGCGCCCTGGTGTGCCTGTCTTTCAACGCCACAGCAGCAGAAAACTGGAGAGCGTGGAATATCCACAATGATGGCCATCCCAATACCGCTGCGATGGACAAATTCTCCGAGCTGGTCAACGAAGCGACCAAAGGCGAAGTGACAGTCGAGGTGTTCCACGGTGGTGTGCTTGGCTCTCAGCCGGATGCACTGGAGCAGGTTCGCCTGGGTGCGATCGAGCTTGGCAACTTTAATCTTGGCCCGATTGGTCCTGTTGTGAAGGAAGCCAACCTCGTTTCTCTGCCTTTCATATTCAAGAGCGTTCCGCACATGTTTCGCGTACTTGAAGGCGAGGCCGGTGCCACAATCGCCAAAGCGATGGCCGATGCAGGCCTGCAGCCGCTGGCGTGGGTCGATGCAGGTGCACGATCTTTCTACAGCCAAAAGCCGATCAACACGCCGGCTGACGTCGAAGGTCTGAAGATTCGCGTGATGAACAACGATCTCTACACCTCAATGATCTCTGCGATGGGTGGCAATCCTTCACCGATGGCATTCGCAGAAGTCCAGCAGGCACTGAAAACCGGTGTTGTCGATGGTGCAGAGAATAACTTTCCGTCGTTCAAGAACGTTGGCCACTACGAAGTCACCACCCACTACTCACTCAGTGAGCACCTGATCATTCCCGAGTGCATCTGCGTGAACACAGCCAAGTTCGCTGCACTGTCTCCCGAACTGCAGGATGCTGTCCGCGGCGCTGCTGAAGAAGCGGCGTTATTCCAGCGTGAGCTTTGGGCGGTGCAATCAGAGCAGGCGCGTAAAGACGTAGAGGCCGCTGGTATCAAGGTCAACGAAATTGCCGACAAAGGACCTTTCCAGAAAGCGATGGACAAGGTCTACGAAGAGTATTTGGCTGCCAATCCCGATATGGCTAAACTGGTGGAAATGGCCCAGTCTACTGAGTAACACGGCTTATTTAGCCAGCCAGCGAAGTAAGCCCCCGGCGTTACCGGGGGCTGTTTTTTGTCACCGGCAGCACTCCAGGCTGCACCATAATTTCGCCACAGAGCCCCAGGCAGGTCATCCGGAATGCCATTCCCCGCTGTGGTAGTCTTCAGATCAAGCCTCACAAGCGCACACCACTACGCAAAGCAAAGTCAGGCGTTTTTCACCGGAGGGTCACTATGAGTGAAGCGCGACAGCCGCCTGCTTTTTTCCGCAGTATGGACAGGGTTTTTAATTTTCTATCCGGAATTTGCCTGGTGGTGGCCGGAACCGCCCTCGTCGTGATGACGCTGATGTTCGCGTGGCTCGTGTATGGCCGATACGTTCTGAACGACACGCCGACATGGGTGGAACAGGTATCTCACCTGTTATTAATGGTGATTGCCTTTCTCGGTGCGGCTGTCGGGGTACGTCAGGATACGCATCTCTCTGTGGTTTTATTTCGCGGTGCCGTACCGTCTGTCGTTCGCACGCTGTTTGTTTTTATTACTGACATACTGATGGCAAGTTTTGGCGCGCTTATGTTCTGGTACGGCCTGGCGCTGACGCAATTCAAATGGAAAACGCAAATTCCGCTGATTCAGTTGCCCGAAGGTCTGCGCTCGTTACCGCTGACCATTTGCGGTGCGCTGGTTTTTCTTTTTTCCCTTGGTCATCTGATCCGCCTGCTGGCCGGTCGGGATGAACGCACCGACAGCATAGAGTAAGAGACGACGATGGGGCTACTGCTACTACTCGGGGTGTTCGCCCTGTGTGTCATCATCGGATTGCCGGTTGCATTCGCACTGGGCATCGCGGCGCTGTCGGCATTCTGGTTCGAGGGATTGCCGCTGCTTATTGTTTTTCAGCGTATCGTATCGGGAATAAACGTTTATTCACTGATGGCAATTCCGTTCTTCATCTTTGCCGGTGAGTTGATGTTCCATGGCGGCATAGCGATGCGGCTGGTGCGATTCGCGCAGAATGCCGTGGGTGCAGTGCGCGGTGGCCTCGGCATAGTGAATGTGTTTTCTTCCATGCTTTTTGGTGGAATTTCCGGCTCCGCGATCGCCGATATTTCAGCACTGGGTTCGATCCTCGTGCCAGTGATGAAAGACAAAGGCTACGATGCCGACTACGCGGTCAATGTCACCGTCACCTCATCCATTGCCGGTATCATCATACCGCCCAGTCACAATATGATTATCTTTGCACTGGCGACCGGTGGTGCGGTATCGATTTCCAAATTGTTTCTCGCTGGAGTGGTACCCGGCATACTGATGTGTATCTGCCTTGCCGTTGCCGCCTATGTGGTGGCCGTCAAGCGTGGCTATGGCGCTGAAAAATTTCCCGGCTGGACAGTACTCGTCATGAGTTTTTTCGGTGCGATACCCGGTCTTTTAACTGCCGTTATCATCGTGGGTGGCGTGCTGTCCGGTGTGTTTACCGCTACCGAATCCGGCGCGTTCGGCGCGCTCTATGCGTTCGTCGTAACACTGTTGGTCTATCGCAGTATTTCAGTGGAAAATTTCAAGCTTGCCGTGGTGCAGGCGGTGCGAACCACTTCCATGGTGATGATCCTGATCGCCTGCGCCGGTGCCTTTGCCTACATGCTGACATTCTTTCGCGTTCCCAGCCTGACAATCGACTTTCTCACCGGTTTAACCGAAAACCCGATTCTGATTCTGCTGATGATCAATGGCGTATTGCTGCTGCTCGGTATGATCATGGACATGGCAGCGCTGATACTGATCTGCACACCGATCTTCCTGCC
>CAKZSB010000409.1 GCA_937920585.1 uncultured Granulosicoccaceae bacterium
ATCATCTGCTGCTTCGAATGCCTGATAGGGTGCGTTGCGAGGGTGTGCAGAACCGAGTTTTTTCGGGTCGTTGCCGGTGCCAAAATACTCACTGGTCTGAAGGGCCGCCACCGCGAGTGTCGCCCCCAGCATGGCCACATCGATATGTTGCCCCTGGCCGGTTTGATCCACCTGCCGCAATGCAGTTGAAACCGCGAACGCTCCATACAACCCGGAGACAAAATCACACAGCGGCACTCCACACTTAACCGGCGCGCCGCCAGGCTCGCCGGTCACACCCATCACACCCGCCATGGCCTGCATGGTCAGATCAAATCCGCCTTCGCGTGAGCGCGGGCCCGTTTGCCCGAATGCCGAAATAGAACAGTAGATCAATGCCGGCTTGATCGCCGACATGGTTTCATAGTCGATGCCATTGCGCTGCATCACACCGGGGCGAAAATTCTCAAGCACCACATCAGCAGAGAGGATCAGTGCTTTGGCATGTGCTGCACCTTCTTCCGACTTCAGATCCAGCACGACAGATTTCTTGCCGCGATTAATCGAGGCGAAGTTTTCACTATAGCCCTCGTTCAATGGTGGCCACATACGCATGGCGTCACCCTGCGGTCGCTCAACCTTGATCAGTTCGGCACCGGCATCGGCGAGCAACATACCGCAATAAGGTCCGGCCGCGATCTCGCAGAACTCGATGACCCTGACCCCATTCATTGAATGCATCATTTAACCTGAGTAGTGTTTCCGCTACCGCGGGGTGTTGGCGTACCGAATCTGTACGCTACTGCGATGCAGACTGATCCCACAGATTCGGCATGACATCACTGGCATAACCAGAGACGAATTGCGAGGGTTTGCCGGTGGCGGGGTCGAACACATGTCGCCTCACCGCGCCAATATTCGCGCCATACACATGAATACTGACGGATACCTCATCATCCAGCGCGTTGCTGACCTTGTGCACATCACCAACGGTGGGTGAAACCAGATCAATTTCTCCAACCGCGGCATTATGCGAGCAGGTACACACGAGCTTGCCGGTATCTGATTCCACATCGAATTCGTCGCACAGCTCCTCTCCACGCATCACGCCGACCATACCCCATACAGTATGATCGTGCACCGGAGTAGTATGACCGGGGCCCCAGATGAAACTGGCGACCGAAAAGCGCTCGAGAGGATCGCAGTGCAGCAGATACTGCTGATAGCGATCGGGATGCGGTTTGGCAAACTGATCCGGCAGCCAGTCATCCCGTTTGATCAGGTCCGAGAGGAGCTGCTGACCCTCGGTGAAGATCCGTTCCTCGTCTGTTTCGTAATCACTGACAAGCCCGGTAAAAGACTGGACAAAAGTTCTGAATCTCGAGGTATTTTTCATCTTGCGTTTCTCCCGCTCGTGAAGTTAGTGTATGGCTTTTACCCATGGTGTCAATATTCAGCAAAAGTGTTCTGAATATCGGCACGGGCACTCCTGGAGCAAAACCCTGAACAACAAAATCGATCATTTCACCGTGGGTGCCGCCAACCTCACGCAGGGCATCGAGGCGATGAGAAAGATGCTGGGCGTGACACTAAGCCCGGGCAGCAAACACGACCTGATGAGCACGCACAATTGCGTGATGCGCGCGGGAGATGAGTGTTTTTTCGAGCTGATCGCCATCGACCCTGACGTTCCGGCACCGGCTCGCACGCGCTGGTTCAGTCTGGATGATCCGCAGACACAGGCACGTCTGGCCGAACGACCTCGTGCGCTGTGCTGGGTGGTGAATACCGACGATCTCGATGCAGTGGTGGCGGCAAGCCCGGTACCGCTGGGCGAAATCGTCACCTTCACTCGCGGTGATCGTTCGTGGCGACTGACGGTGCCCGAGGATGGACATTTGCCAGAAGGCGGATTGTTGCCGGCCTTTATCGAGTGGTCACCCGGCCCCCATCCCAGCACCGCTCAGCCCGATCTGGATTGCAGGCTCACATCGATTCAATTGACGCACCCGGAGCCGGAACGGTTGAAGGAGACGCTGTCTGCACTGCAAGTGCTGGATCTGGTTGAGCTAAGCGCCGGGCCGAAAGGGTTATCTTTTGAAATACAGACGCTCGATGGCATCGTGATCCTCGACTAGGCGCCGGGCCGGCAATGGACTGGCAAAATCGATCAACAGGCCGGAACATCCGATCGAGTACGATCGGTCATCCATAGATCATCGGCGACAACGTTAATACCGCAGACACGGCGATCGCCAGAATCCGTACATCCAGCGAGTCATCGACAGTAATCTCAGCCGCTATTCCACGAAGTAGCTGCGCGCTTCACTTGCATCCAGACTGTTCGTAAACGTCGCCACACCCGATGCAATGGTCACCACCTGACACTGTAGTACTAGGTCGAACGGTGCATCAGCCGGCCCACCCGTGCCCGAGCGACAATACAAATCGCCATCCCAGTACCAATTGATAAATACCTTGCCGCCTTCAACGGTGCCAGTGACCGTACCATCTGAATTGGCAATCAGTACCGTTGTCTCATCGCGGGCACCATCGGCTTCACGCTGCACCAACGTTCTGCCGACGATCGTAGCCTGAAACTGTTCCAGCGTGTTTATCCGACCATTGGTGATAGCTACCGACCCGGAATCACGATCGTCCACCCGAAGGTTATCGGCAAAGGCAACGACTTTGCTACCGGCTCCCGCCGAACGTGCCTGCAGCCATATGTCCAGAGATTCATCCAGCGAGATTGGTGTAGCAATCGACACATAATGCTCCTCACCGTCGATCGAAAACCCCATCCTGTTTTGCTCCACATCCAGCCAGGTGGCCAGTGTGTGGTTTTGATCGAGTTCCGGCTGCACCGAAAAAGTCGCGCACCCACTGTCGCTGGCTGGATTGGTAAGTGAAGTTGAAACGCTGAAATCCGTGGCGTGACTCTGCCATGCACAGTAGCGAGCCTGTGGAACACCGTTTTCATCCATCATTATCTCTGTTATGGCAAATACCATATCCAGCAAACCATCTGTCGCTGGATTTTCGCTGGCGTAATAGAGCGGGCCGCCTATGCGCATGGTCACATGCCCCGAATCCTCCACCACGCTATCACTGGATAATCGCATCGCAGCAGATCCATAGCTGGACTCGACCCCGGTAACCATTAGCCTGGCATCGGCATTGCTGCCGGATGAGATAGTTTCGAGTCTCAACTCGCCGTCGTCTACCTCGATGGAGACATCGCGACGATCGCGATCCGAGGCGTTGTAGGTAAGGATATTGGCGGCTACCGGGAAATCGATGGTGACGTCGTCACCACCCACCTCGTCAATTGCAACCACCGCTGTAGCCGGCCCTCTGTCTACGCGCGCTCCCATACCTGCATATCGACTCGCGGGATAAAACAACGCCGTTGGCAAGTCGTAAGTCAACGAGGTGTCATCAACACTGAATGTGACCGTCTGATTCAGACGATCTACTGCGATACCCAGTCGGTAGAACACGCCCAACTGAGGCGTTAGATTTTCAAAGACACGGAAGTTCCAGCCATCCAGTATGGGATAGTCTGCAATCGAATCGCCTGCTTCATGGCGGTACGCACCAAACGCAAACCGGTGATACCCGTTACCCTGAAAACCAATTCTCAAATAGAAGCCGACATCTCCGTTTTGACCATCACCATCACCCCCATCGGCGATGCTATTGTAGGGCACGAACCCCATACTCGCCCCTGCCCTGCCTGCGCCTTCATACACACTCCCGGGCACCAAAGCCATTCGTGCAAATACGCTATCACCCGTTCCGGTTAACTGAATCCGACTCCATTTCCTTTCACTGCTTAATGTCTCCACAGATGCTAAAGCGATACCGTCGACAAACTCGATACTGCGGATTGCATCACTATCATCCTGATCGACCTTCCCGACCGCAAAAGTGTCCACGCAGAAATCATCCAGCAGCCGCGTTCCCACCTCCGCTGCGACAGGTGCCGGAAACACCAGCGAAATTGGGCCTTCGCTATCCGATAACGAGCGAACCCAGAAACCCTTCCAACTTCCAATGCTCGATCCGCTATCAAGGGTTATGTAGGCCTGCTGCTCAGAGTCGTAGTGAAAAACCTGATTGGAAACCACGCCACTGGCAGAACCTCGATCAAGATTGTAACCCGTCTCACACACGGCACTGGCTACAGGCGTGACGACACGAAGACTACCCATTGATAGTGGCCCGGGGTACGGAGAACCCCGCAGGCTCCACGACCCGTTGCTGACGGTGGGCACGCTCACTTTCAGGCAACCATCATTAGATACGCAGCCGTCTATACTCGATTGTGGTTGCGTAACCAGTTCAGGTGGCACACCCAGCTCAACATCTCCACCCGTGTTCTGCACGATCCAGTACGCATGACCTGTTTCTATAGTGTCATCCAGGAGCACTTTCGTATAACGGCTGACGTCAGCCTCATACGCCCAAACCACCCATTTAGAATCATAGTCTTCGGCGTCAAGGTCATCGCCGACGAGAGACAACAGGGTCTGCGTATCTGACTGAATGGGAAACACTATTTGCTCCCACACTCCATCTTTGATAACCAGCGTGGGAGTAGCGGCCACTGCCGGGGCGCAGATTATTAACAGTGTGAGGATATACATCCAGGCCAACGACTGCCGTTGAGACTTCTTGCAGGGCTTCGAATTGAACATTATTCAGACTTCTCTCTGGAGGTTAACTTCACGCGTGTTTGATCTATCGAAGAGCGTGAACGGCCTGCGTGTCCAGCCATCCCCCTTCAGTGTGCAATTGATTTAGCCCGTGCACAATTGGGTAAAAACCCCCAATCGTACCGATTGCATCACTATGTGTGCGCTCAACCTGATTGATACCGCAAGGCGAAGCAGATCAATGCGGTGTAACCCATCTGGCTAGTGGCGCCTGCCCACTCACTGTAATACCCTTGACAGCGACTACCGCTTCTCGATCGCAGCGCTGGAAATTCATCGCTCTCCCGCCAACAACACACCCTGTCTATGCTGGAATATCTTAACGAAACCGATCCCGCCAGATTCTGGAGCAGTAGCCAGAGCGCCCTCGCGAACCTGGGTGTCAGCAGTGTCTGCTACGCCACTATCCTGTCCAGGACCGAGGCAGAGTTAAAGGGTCTAGCGCCCTCTCTCCACCACCGCACCACACACCCGCTGGAGTGGTTAGCCGAGATGGAGCGCGATAACAATTTCGACTATGGTCTGACACTTGAGGATCTGGACCTTTTTCTTACCGCCCCGGTAATCTGGCACGAAGCGCACAAGCAGGGGCTCAATTCTCCTGACGCAAAAAGGCTGTACGAATTCGATAGCGATCTAGGCCTGGCGGTTGGCGCCACCATTCAGCTTTCCGGCTTCGACGGTGGCGGGCATTTTTCGGCCATGGGACTAGCGTTCCAGGATGCCGGTGAACAAAACTTCCATAACGTATGGGCGACCAACGAAACTGCTATTCGACATATTTGCAATACGCTGGACGCGAGACTCAGATCAACCCAATCCTCTCTACTGATAAAACTGTCGCGTCGTGAAAAAGAGGCGCTGACCTGCCTGGCAGCCGGATATCGCCCTGAGCAGATTGCCGAACGCTGGCATCGAAGTAATAAGACCATCGACAAATATATTCAGAGCGCAAAGATAAAACTCAAGGCACCCACGCGCGACCACGCGGTGGCTAAGGCCATCATGCTGCAATTGATCTCTCCCTGAAGGCAGGGTACATGTCGTGAGCATCAGAACAGAAAACTATCATCAATCAACCGTACAACTGGCTGAGGCCTGTAAGGCTTCCGGTGCCTATTGGCCCCATTGCCACCGGGCACTCGAACAATATGGCGTGACCAGCATCTGCCATCTGTCACTGCCTTTCAAACACGAAGCCAGTCTACACGGTGTTTCAAAAGCCTCACTGTACAAAACCAGCCATCCGGAAGAATGGCAGAGCGCAGTGGGGCAACAATCACTGGACTACGATTTATCGGTCGAGCTGATCACTACAGGCGCACAAGTAGTCTTCTGGCACGAGATCCGACACGGGCAGCCCTTCTCGCAACTGCAGCATCAGTTGAACGAGGCAGAGCTGGACCTTGGCATGAACGTGGGAGTCAGCGTGATGTCGCGCCAGTTCGAAGCCTCCGGCGGAATCACAGGCGTGGGACTGTGTTTTGCCGATATGAAGCCGGAAGAATTCCGGCGTATCTGGGCGGAACACGCTGATCGTATAACTGATACAACCCGGCTACTCGATGCCGGGCTCATCGATAACGGTTTGCGTGAAGTGATTGGACTCGCACCGCGCGAGCGTGAAGTACTGTGTTATCTGGCCGCCGGGTACCGAGTGGCAGATATTGCAAAGGCATTGCACAAAAGCCCGAAAACCATCGAAAAGTACGTCGATAGCGCAAAACTCAAGCTCAAGGCCTCAACTCGTGACAACGCAATTGCAAAGGCGCTGGTGCTCAACCTGCTGGAAGAATAAACGACCCATCGTCTGTCGGCAGACAAGCCCGGCCAACGGTCGGGCGGTAGCAGTCGAGGCTTAATCGATAGCACCATTGGGCGTCACCAGAATCTTGCCATCGCGGGATTCGCGATGCGCGTGATCCAGTGCGGCACTGATGGCATCGAGATCGTAGGTCGCCTCAATCGGTGTGTGCAGGGTTCCATCGGCAATGCTGCCTGCCAGCTTCGCATACATGCCGGTTAGCGTTTCGCGCGACATACCTCCCATCAGTTTCGCAAGCCAGAAACCTTTTAACGAGATATCGCGAAAGACAGTTTGATTCGGTGTGAGCTGGCAGGCGTCACCGGAAAGAAATCCATAGTTCACCACCATGCCGCCATCATCCAGGCAATCGGCCAGCCGGGTGGTGGCAGTGCCTGCGATCGCATCGATACCGAGCGGTGCTTTGCCCTGGCCTATGACATCGCGTGCGCGCTCGCCCAGATCATCGTCATCGACCAGCACCGCATCGGCGCCTGCAGCTTTGAGCGGATCGATCAGAGAATCACGACGCACTACATTCAGCGTTCTCCAGCCATTGGCACGGGCCAGTTGAATCAGTGAATGACCCACACCGGAGTTGGCCGCATTCTGAACAACCCAGTCTCCCGGCTGCAGCGATACATAGTCGGTCAGCATCAGCCAGGCCGTGGCAGGGTTCACCTTTAGCATCGCCAACTGACCCGTGCTGGCGCTGTCGGGCACCTTAATAACCTGTTCCTGGGTAAGGTTAACTCGCTGCACCCAGTTCTGGCGCCCCAGGCTAATGACCTTGTCCCCGACAGAAACGCTTGTGACACCTTCACCGATCTGTTCGATGACGCCAACTGCCTCAATCCCCGGCTGGTACGGAAGCTCGGGCTTGCTGGCATAACGACCTTCGAATATGAGTAGCTCGGCCGGGTTGATCGGGCCGGCCAGCACCTTGAGCGTCACCTCACCCGGGCCGGGCGATGCGACGTCTGGCAGGTCTATGCACTGGCATACCTCTGAGGGAACACCGTAACCCGTTAGCTGAACTGCTTTCATTGATCAAACCTGTTTGCAAACAAGTCGACAATTCTGCAGTAGCGGCGCAGTAGTGCGCAATAGAAATCTGGAATGATTAGCTGCGCTGCTGACAACCGGCACAGGCTGGCGACTTATGCTGTACTGTGGCGCTATGGATCGCAAAGGCCAGCCTATGTTCAGAACACTGATCACGTCTATGCTTGTTGCCGCGATAGGTGCCAGTCTCGCATTAGCCCGACCAGCCTCCCTCTTGGCACAAACTACTGAGTCGTCAGATTCCCTGTCATCCTCAAAAGCCGATCGGCAAAACCGACAGGCATATCGGGAAAAGAGACGAGCGGCCATGTTAAGTCGACCGGCCTACTCTGAACGGCAATTGCGCGAAGAAAATCTCAACGATATCGAGATACGGCAAATTGAGCAGGCTACTCGCGCGATAGTACCTGGCGCCATTGTCAATATCGGCGGGGTCTGGGATGCCTGCCCGTGCGAGGATGGCGATCAATGCACCAATCAGGTTTGGGTGGTGATCTCAGTGCCGGGAAAGAGCACGGGGGTCATGCTGTCCAAAATTAACGACCGTTGGGATATAGGCCCGGTACAGGAATGGTGGTTCGACTACGAAGATCATGAAGGAAAAGTCCGGGATTTAAATCTGCGCCGACAGCGCGCAGATTACACTCAAATGCTCGCCCTGAACGAAGAGCGAAGATTGCTAGGCGAGGAAAAAATATTGCTTATCCAACGCTTTCCATTCTGCGCCACAGAGGAGCCTGACCCCTCGATCAAATAGAACCTGCCAAACTCCTGCGATCTACTCCCACTCGAGCTCGACAAACGCCTTATTCACTGTACGGCGGTGATGGATATTGAACATCTGCCACTTGTCCTTTTCATCGACACCAACGCTATCCATCGCCTCCTGCATGGTGCCACCATCGGCGATAATTGCTCTGACACCATCGCGAACCGCAGCAAGATAGCGCGCAGTATCACCGATTCCGGCAGGCCAGGGTGCCGCCGGTCCGTGGCCGGGCACCACAAGCTTTGCAGAGGCATACTCGACGCGCAGCAACTCAATCACCTCCAGCCAGCCGTTGATCGTACCCACGCCGGTATCCAGTGGAGGTATGTGTTCGAGGAACATTAAATCGGCCAGCCACAGCGTGCCGGTTTTATTGTCAAACACACTAAGATCGTTGTTTGTGTGCGCGGGTGGATGCGCGCGCAGCAACAGTTCACGATCACCCAGATCAAGCTGCAGGCTGTCACCCGTGGCCACTGTCTGCCCGGGCAATACAATGTGCTCCGGGGTCAGCGATTCACCGCGGGCCACCGTTAGCTGCTCAAGATAGTATTCGGCCGATTGCTGCATCGTTGCCGGAAATTTTTCGTGAGCAATGATATTGATGTTTTCAATATCACGAAACGCCAGGCTACCCATCGAATGGTCGTAATGGTGATGTGAGATGATCAAATAACAGACGGGTAAATCAGTAACATTTGCTATCGCACAGCCAAGCGCCTGCCCCTCTGCGGCACTGGAACCGCTATCGATCACCGCCACGCACTGGCTGCCAATCACAAACCCGATGTTGGCGAGATTTGCCGTCTCGAAAGTCGGCCCGTGTGTCCCCTGGCGCAGATAAACCCCATCGGCGATTTGGGTAACGTCTGCGGACGATTGCTGATTGCAATGCGTCTCTGCGTGCAAACTACTAACAGACGCTACTGACAATAAAAGCGCAAGCAACCACTGAGCCCGGGCAGGTATAACCGCCATCAGTCGTTTATGCATCGATTCGTCTCCTCCAAATTTCTTACAGGCTTCAGTTTTTCTCTGAACGCTGCGGCCAGAGAAAATGCAACACGATAAATAACAGCGCCAGCGCTGCCAGATAACGGGATATATCGAGCTGGCCGGTTTTACTGCTTGCGATACTATCTGACAGCAATACGGTTTCCAGTTGTGCAGTGCTGCGGTGATAATCGAGAGCCAATCCCTTTGCAAGGCCTTGCAGGTATCCCTGCTTGAGCGAGCTCAGGTGTTCCTGCCCCGCGGATATTCTGGCTTCTATGTCTGTATCTTCAACTCCGGACATCGTCTCGTGACCACCAACGGGCCTGCCGGCGGTGTAGCTGTCGATCTGTTGCACCTCACTGGCGCGCCAGTAGCCCAGGAATTTACCGTTGGGGTCGAACTTCGGGATACGCAACGCCGCATCGCCCCCGACGCCGATAATCGCGCCTCGGGTATCACCCGGGGTTCCTTTGTATTTTGGCGGAAACTGCGCACTCACCGGTGGCGCTTCGTGTCCATCGGTTAGAAAAATCAAACGGGTGTCCAGGCCAATTTCTGTCGCCACCAAAAGGCCGGAGTGAATTCCCTTGGCCACCTCACTTCGCGCCGCCCATGCCATGCGCCAGTCGATGCTCTTTATCACCTGATTGATTTCATCATAGTGCTCGCACACATCAACCGGAGTAAATAGAACAAAGCTGCGATGGCCGGTAAAAATTCCAATGCCGATATCCGATCCACAGGGCAAACGCTGCAACAAGGCCGACATCTTTAACTTGCTGGCAGCCAGGCGTGTCTCGAGTCGCTGGCCCACTCGAACATCGGGCACATTCATGCTTTGGGTAATATCGAACACGACGAGTGCGCGCAACACCTGATAGGGCCTTTCAACACTTATCCCGCGTGCACACAGAAACAATAGACCTGTTGCGAGCACCAACAGCAGAACAGGTAAAGTCAATTGCCGACGAACAGTGCTAACAAACGGCACAGTCACCCCCATTGCCCGGCGTTAGCACTACCATTGGCGCACCTCGGTGGCGCGCAAAAACAGTAGCGGCAGCAGGCAACACGCAGCGATTAGAAAACAGATGTGCTGCAAAGGTAGCCGCGGTATCTGCTCGGCATAATGCAATGGCAAATTCTGCAGGCGATTGACATCATTCACCGCTCGTTTCAAATCACTTGAGGATTCTGCGGTATAGGCACGATAAGGTGCACCGGTGGCGGCAAAGAAATCGTGCAGGCTGCGCTCGGGAGAATAGTCTTCATCTTCACCAAACAGGGTTGGCCCGTTGCGCGAGCGAATGTATATCCAGTACAGCGATGCACGACTAACCTCCAAAAGTTCAGTCAGATCACGGCGGGTGACGCCATCGATGTGCGCTGCACCATCGGAGACCAGCAATACAATCCGCGAACCGGTGTAGGGCTCGTTGGTGAAATATTCAAGCGCGCGTTCAAGCCCTGCGGCCATATTAGTCTGCGACAGACCGCGACCAAAATCACCGGAGCTGATTGCACCCTGCACAATAGCCTGTTTACCCGTAAGTGGCAGAACCGGTATCGGGAAGGTACTAAATGCCACCATCGCAAACATATCGTTGGTACGGTTGCTGACGAACTCACTCAGCACTCGCCGGGCAATCCGCCCTTTGGATTCAAATCCGGCAACCGCCGCGCCGACCATGGCATTGCGCTCAGTGGCAAACGGCTGATCCATGCTGCGCGATCGATCGATCAGTAGAACAACATGCGCACCGGTGCCCACTCGATCGACCTGATGCGCCGGTTTATGCAGACCGGCAATCCCCAGCGCCATAGCAATGATGGCAAGGCTTGCAAGCGTGTTCGACAACATCAAAAGCCGCGTAGCCAGTTTATCCATTGGCATATGGGACACCGAGCCACTGGCATGAGCAATCGACCGCGACCGCAGCCAGGGCAGTACCGCGAAGCCCGCTAACAGTAACAGCCATGGATTGTCACAAGCAGGCCAGGTCATCAGGGGAGTCGATCGTGACCCATGGTTTGCACCGTCGCCTGCGGACTGCGCTCCGGCATCACGTCATCATCATCGTCGACCAGCAATCTGGCGTCGGGCAACATTCTCAACACCCGCGCAAGGTTAACCCGGGCCTGCCAGTTGTCAGGATCGTTGCGCAGTATTTTGCGGTAGTTCTCTTTGGCCAGTTCCAACAGTGGAATGCGCTGTTCAGCATCGCCCTTTTTTTCAAAGTCCACCGCCTGGCGGATATAGGTTTGCGACAACTCAAACAACACCGGCACGCGAAGCCGCGGCGACTGCTCGATATCAATCGCGGCGAACACCTGTTGCGCCTGTGCGTAATCACCCTGCTGATGGAGTTGGCGTGCATTTGCAAAAACACCGTATTCGGATGTGTGACCTGACGCGGCTGGATAATCCCCCGCTCGCATTGAATGGTTATAACGCCAGTCCTCGTGCAACGAAAAAAGCTGATAACCACAGGCGATGAGCAGGATGACACCGCCAACTATCATCAACTTATTTTGCGTCATGCCGATCATTCGCAGCGTTTGAGCCGAGCGGCGAGCTGCTTCAACCCGGCGAGATCAAACCCCGCATCCGCGGCCGTGTCCTGCTGTTCGGGCAGATGGTAAAAATAGCGATCAGACCACGAAAAAAAATGCTCGATCTGTTGCTGGTGGCGAACCATTGACGGACGAGCATACAGGAGCTGATCCAGATCAGCGCTGAGCACGGTTCGATCGAGTGTGTCATTGAATGCCTTGTGCATGGCTTGCGACGCCGCTGTGAGATCGGAAGCATCACCCGACGACAAACCTGCGATGGTTTTGTGAGCCACATGAAAAGGTCTACGCGCGCGTGCCCGAAGCGGGCCGAGCAGATACTGTTGAAACGCCGGAACAAAAAATACCATGGCGAGCAACGCCAACGCCGCAGCCTTCAATGCCCGTGGAAAAAGGGCAATGGCGGGCTCTGGCGCAAGCGGCAATAGTTCAGGCATTTCGCCTGCATCGCGGTTGCCGCTGAGCAAATAGGGAGAGACCGTCAAACCCCACGGCCGCAGCACCACGGGATAGACATCATCGCTGCTGGCAAAACTGACAATCGCAGCGGGTATCATGGTGCCAACCAGATTGTTGTGGTAGTTGATGACCTGATAGTGAAAACTGATCTGGTATCTCACCGCACCCCAATGTCGAGTACGGTTGACCCTGACTTCATTCAGCGCCACATAGTCAGACACCCTGCCCTTTTTT
>CAKZSB010000410.1 GCA_937920585.1 uncultured Granulosicoccaceae bacterium
TGGCACGCGTAGCACAGACGACAACGGCCATAGCCTGCCCAAAACACGAGGCAAAAATTATGTCACTGGCCGCGGCAACGCCAGTGTTACGAATCGATGCGGCACTGTATCTACAGGATAATTCCCTGATGGAAGTATCGAAAGCCACCTTTGATTCGAATCGTTTTCAGTTGCAGTCGGAAGTAGAGATCGGTTAGCACAAGGCAGATAGAGTGCGCTGTGCCGGGCGCAACCGTTTTCAGCAATTAACAAACGCCGCTTGCCCAAATTACTTTTGTGCTGACGCCTCTTCAAGTAACCAGCGGCGAAAAAGCTTGAAGGCCCTGCTTTGCGAAGCCTGAAACGTAGACAACAAGTAGTAACCATAACCATGCAATCTATAGTCGAACGGCTCAGTAAGTGCGCCGGATTCAAGGTCCGCATTCAGAAGTGGATTCGCCATTACAACGCCGTGTCCATCTATAGCCGATTGCACTCGCACGTTCGGATCGACAATCACGCTGGCCAGGCCTGCAACACTCGGACTGAGCCCTGCCAGTTGCAACCACTCTCGCCAACGATCCATCCCCGGCTGGTCTTTGAGCAATCGATGATGCAGCAGGTCGGCAGGCGTTTTCAGCGCCCGCTTGCCTTTCAACAGTTTCGGAGAACACACAGCGATCATCGGCAGATTAAACAACAGCTCAGACTGACTGCCCGCCAGCCCGCTATCGGCCCATTCGCCGTCCCCCCAGCGAATAGAAACGTCAGCATCTTCAACTGAAAATTCGGGATCATTAACCGAATGCTGCAAACTAACGGTGATATCCGGATGCGCATTCAGGAACCTGCCCATTCGCTGCGATAACCAGCGCGTGACAAAATAGGTTGTCACCGAAATAACCAGCCGGGATTCGGCTCGACGCGGAGAGAGCTTTTCAAACTCCGAGTCGAGTTCGCGGAATAATCGATGCGTCGTTCGATAGAGCCTCGAACCGGCTTCGGTCAGCTCGATTTGGCGGGTTTTGCGGACAAACAATAGTTGACCGAGCGATTCCTCCAGCTGTTTGATCTGATAGCTGATGGCACCGGGTGTCACGGCCAGCTCATCGGCGGCGGCATTGAAACTGAGCCGCCGTGCAGCCGATTCGAAGGCGTGCAACGCCTTCAACGACGGAAAGTGCTGGAACATAACCCAATTTTTCTGATGCGTCGCACGAATAAATTGGTTTGTAGCATAGTTACAGCGCACAATATACTGCCACAGCTCAATTTTTTTGCAGAACGGACCGCCCGCCTTTCATGACTCAAACAGCAGATTCAACCGCCGGCGAACCGCAGGGCGCAAACACCCGGCAAGGCCGTGGCAAGAGCCCGTGGCACTACATTCCGGCACTGCCGATAAAACCCTCACCCTACTTCAACTGGCCACCCGATCTGCCAGCGATTGGCCACTGGATGATCCGCGGCTGGCTGCCGGCATCCGAACGACTGATCATTTTACTGCTGGCCATCATCAGCGCAGTCTTCTTCCACCCCGAACTCGCGCAGACGGCGGACTTTTCCTTCGGCTGGATCGCGCAGATTTATCTTCGCAATCTGCTGCTGATGTGCCTGGTGGCCGGTGGCCTGCACTGGTACTTTTATATGCGCCGCGCACAGGGAGATGACTACCGCTTCGACGCGCGGCCGTTGATGACGAAAAGCCGTGTGTTCACTTTCAACAACCAGGTTCACGACAACATGTTCTGGACTCTGGCGAGCGGCGTCACGATATGGAGTGCCTATGAAGTATTGATGATGTGGGCGCTGGCCAACGGCTATGCGCCGGCGCTTTCGATGCCGGGTGACTTGCTTTGGCTTGTGCTGCTGATCTTCCTGTTACCGATGTGGGAGACCACGCACTTTTTCCTGATTCATCGCCTGATTCACCACACCGCTCTGTATCAGCGCATACACGCACTACACCACCGCAACACCAACGTTGGCCCGTGGTCCGGGCTCTCAATGCATCCGCTTGAACACATAATCTATCTCAGCACGGTACTGATTCACTTTGTCATTCCCTCAAGCCCGCTGCTAATTATTTTTCACCTGAGTTATTTCACCTTATCTGCCGCTACCACTCACACCGGTTATCAGGGCATTGCGAGGGGCGGCAAAATGCTGTTGCCGCTTGGCACGTTTCATCACCAGTTGCACCATCGATACTTCGACTGTAACTACGGTGGGCTCGAGACACCCTGGGATCAATGGACCGGCTCGTTTCACGATGGCACCGAACAATCGCATCAACAGTTTCTGGCCCGGCGGCGGGGGAAAATGGGCGCTGCGACCAATAGCTAAATCAACAACCCATCAACGGTAGTTTCAGGCGTTGTTGTCCATATCGAGAATCATTTTCCAAGAGCCATCATCCGTTCTTCGATACACAATCGTCAGCCGACCCTCGGCATTTCGCACCTGGCCGGTTTGGCGATCTTCCATTCGGCCATTGAACTGACCAACCACCACGGCAACGTCGCCAAAGACTTCGATGTGCTCGTAGTCGAAACCGGAAGTGATTCGGGCCGCAGCAATTCGCGGGATATATTTATCGCGCACGGCCTGAACACCAACCGTCATCGGCTGTCCTGAATTTACGGTAACCACAGCCGAGTCACAGGTCGCCACCATTCGTTCGATGTCACCGTTATCCAGACCATTGTTCCACTGATCAACTACTGCTTTTAGCTTATCGATATCACTCATGCGCTGGCTCCGGTTTTCGATTGATAGGCGGTGAAATACTGGCCTACCAGTATTTCATCCACTTCGTTCAGAAATGCCTTTGTTGCCTCTCGTTCGGCAAACTGTGGCGTCACCGCGCGCGCCGTGTCGTCGTCGGGAAAGGTGTAGATTTCAGCGAACAGCGTTGGCCGATCCGGATCAGTTGTGACAAAGGTCTGCCATGAAATTACGCCATCGAGCGACGTAAAGTCTTCCCGGGCACGCTCGCGTATAGCATCAGCCCGATGCACATCTTTCATTTTCAAAACGAATATTTCAGTAATTTCAGCCATTGCTCTCTCCTGGTTACCTTTTGAGTATCAGTTGCTGTGTACCTCTTGCATTCGAATATACTCACGCTTATTGTTAGATGAAATACTCTAAATATGATCAATTTGTTCGGATAAACGATCAATGAAACCAGCAAGCTTCGATGACTTATCTGTTTTTGCAGAGGTGGCGCGATCAAAGGGCTTTCGTGCCGCTGCCGAGCGACTCAACATCGGGCCCGGCTCGGTCAGTGAAACCATTCAGCGCATTGAAAACCGGCTCGGCGTTCGCTTGATCGAACGCACTACGCGCAAGATGTCATTAACCGCTGCGGGGGAAGCGCTGCTGGAACGCACGCTGCCTGCACTGACAGATCTTCAAAGTGCGCTGGAACAAGCGGGCGACGACAAAAACGCCATCGCAGGCACCTTGCGTCTATCGGCACCACGCAGCAGCTCGCACTTTTTTCTCGATCAGATGATTGCCCGCTTCACAGCAGCATATCCGGCAATTGACGTTGAGATCATGTACGACGACAGCAAAGTCGATCTGGTCACTTCCGGTATCGATGCCGCGATCCGTTCGCAAACCCTGCTGGAAAAGGAGACCCATGCCGTTGAGATTGGCCCGGCGCTCGACATGGCACTGGTAGCCTCGCCCGATTATCTGGAACACAACGGCAAGCCATCATCCCCACAGGAACTGACAACACACGATGGCATTCGATTTGGATTTGGCAGCGCCGATCAGCTCGCCCCGTGGACATTCAAAGAGGGAAGGAAAAAGCCTTATACCGTGAATCCGAGATCGCGCATGATCGTCAATGATCTGGTTTCGATGATTAATTTTGCCAGAGCAGGCGCCGGCATCGCCTATGT
>CAKZSB010000411.1 GCA_937920585.1 uncultured Granulosicoccaceae bacterium
ATGCGCAAGGTGCTGGTTGATTGTCGCGCATGCGTTGGTGAAGTCAGCAATGGCGAGCATTCGCTGCGTAAATTAGGTAAGGCTGGCGCCAAGCGCTGGCGCGGTGTCCGTCCAACCGTTCGCGGTGTGGCGATGAATCCGGTTGACCATCCACATGGTGGCGGTGAAGGCCGCACCTCTGGTGGTCGTCATCCTGTCAGTCCCTGGGGTGTTCCAACCAAGGGCTACAAGACCCGATCAAACAAACGCACGGATAATCTCATTATCCGCCGCGGCAAGAAACGATAAGCGAGAATTAACGTGCCACGTTCTCTGAAAAAAGGCCCCTTCATCGATCATCACCTGATTAAAAAGGTTGATGAGGCGGTGGCTGCCAACAGCAAGAAGCCCATTAAGACATGGTCGCGTCGCTCTATGATTAGCCCGGAGATGGTCGGGTTGACCATCGCCGTGCACAACGGTCGGCAGCACGTGCCTGTTCTGGTGAGTGAAAACATGGTGGGCCACAAACTGGGCGAGTTCTCTCAGACTCGCACCTATCGCGGTCACATTGCCGACAAGAAGGCCAGGTGATCAGGCTATGAGAACAGAAGCTAAATTGCGGCACGCCAGAATATCCGCCCAGAAAGTGCGCCTGGTTGCTGATCAGGTTCGCGGAATGCCGGTTGAGAAGGCAGTCGAGTTGCTGACTTTCAGCAAGAAGAAGGCGGCCGGCATGGTGAAGGGGGTTTTGAACTCTGCCATTGCCAACGCAGAACACAATGAAGGTGCCGACATCGACGAATTGGTCGTTAGCGCGATCATGATTGATGAAGGCCCTACAATGAAACGCATACAACCACGGGCGAAGGGCAGGGCGAATCGCATATTGAAGCGCTCCAGCCATATTACCGTCGTCGTGGGAGACTAGTTGAATGGGACAAAAAGTACATCCGGTAGGAATCCGACTCGGTATCTCCGCAGACTGGAATTCCACCTGGTACGCGGGTAGCCGGGATTACGCGAACTATCTTAACGAAGACATGAAGGTCCGTGAGTTTCTAAAAAAGAAGCTTGCACATGCCTCCATCAGCCGTATTCAGATAGACCGACCTGCACGTGCTGTGGTGATCACCATTCACACCGCGCGCCCGGGTATCGTGATCGGTAAAAAGGGTGAGGACGTCGAACGTTTGCGTCGCGCTATCGCGCCGATGTTGGGAATGAACATCAATAACGTGAAGGTTAACGTCAGCGAAATTCGCAAGCCCGAACTCGACGCAAAACTCGTTGCTGAGGGCGTTGCACAACAGCTGGAGCGTCGAGTGATGTTCCGGCGCGCAATGAAGCGCGTACTGACCAACACCATGAGACTGGGTGCGCGTGGCGTCAAAATCGCCGTGTCCGGGCGGCTCAACGGTGCCGAGATCGCTCGTCGTGAGTGGTACCACGAAGGCCAGGTGCCACTGCACACGCTTCGGGCGGATATCGATTACGGCGTTGCCGAAGCTCACACCACCTATGGTGTTATCGGCATCAAGATCTGGATATGCAAGGGCGAAGTGTTCAACTTCGATGAAATTCGCGGTGGCGAGACTTCGAAGCAAGCTGCAAGCGCCTGACGGATAAATAGTAATGCTACAACCGAAACGCACTAAATTCAGAAAGCAGCACAAGGGTCGCAATCGCGGTCTTGCGCAAGCGGGCAACAAGGTCAGTTTTGGCGAATATGGCCTCAAGGCCATTGCGCGCGGGCGGCTGACAGCGCGGCAGATCGAATCGGCCCGTCGTGCCATGACTCGCCATATCAAGCGTGGTGGAAAAATCTGGATCCGAATTTTCCCGGATACCCCGATCACCAAGAAACCTATTGAAGTTCGAATGGGTAAAGGTAAGGGCAACGTTGAATACTGGGTAGCCAAGGTGCAGCCAGGGACCGTGCTCTACGAAATGGAGGGGGTTACTGAGGAGATAGCACGTGAGGCATTTCGACGTGCCGCTGCGAAGCTGCCCGTGCAGACCTCATTCGTTATAAGGACGGTTGCCTGATGAAAGCCAGTGAACTGCGCGAGAAAAGCGTTGAAGAGTTGCAAACAGAATTGGTTGCTTTGCGTAAGGAGCAATTCAACCTGCGTATGCAAATGGGTTCGGGACAACCGGTAAGGCCTCACTTGTTTGGTGTTGCTCGAAAAAATATTGCCCGTGTAAAGACATTGATCACCGAGAAAACAGCGGCAGGTGCAAGCTGATGAGCGAAACAAAGACAAGCCTTCAGCGCACGGTGGTTGGAAAAGTCACCAGTAATGCGATGGAAAAATCGGCAACCGTAATCGTGGAACGTCGCGTACGTCATGCGGTGTATGGAAAGTTTATTACCCGCTCGACCAAATACCACATTCATGACGGCGACAACCAGACCAACGTCGGTGACATCGTCAGAATTCGAGAGTGTCGACCAATTTCAAAAACCAAATCCTGGACGCTGGATGAGGTAATCACACCTGCTGTTTAAGCGGTGATGTGACAAACCCGGACATAAAAAATGATACAAATGCAATCCGTATTGAATGCGGCCGACAACAGCGGGGCCAAAAGCGTTCAGTGTATTAAGGTGCTCGGCGGTTCCCGTCGGCGCTATGCGCGAATCGGCGACGTCATCAAGGTGAGCATTAAAGACGCTATTCCGAGAGGCAAAGTCAAGAAGGGCGAGGTTTACAACGCGGTCGTGGTGCGAACCCGTAAAGGGGTCCGGCGCTCGGATGGTTCTGCGATTCGTTTTGATCAAAACGCAGCAGTCATTCTTAACGCGAAACTTGAGCCAGTAGGGACACGTATTTTTGGACCGGTGACCCGCGAGTTGAGATCTGAGAAGTTCATGAAAATCATCTCTCTCGCACCCGAAGTGCTCTAGGTCGGGGGAAGCAGAGATGAGAAAGATAATCAAAGGTGATGAGGTCGTCGTTGCTGCCGGCAAGGACCGCGGACGTCGTGGTACTGTTCGCTCGGTTGTGGACGGTGTTAAGGCGATTGTAGATGGCGTAAACGTCGTAAAAAAGCATCAGAAAGGCAACCCCAACGCCGGTGTAACCGGTGGGATCGTCGACAAGGAAATGCCCATACAGCTTTCCAACCTGATGATATTCAACCCTGCCACCGGTAAAGGTGATCGCGTGGGTTTCAAAACTCTTGAAGACGGAACCAAGGTTCGGTTTTTCAAATCCAACGGTGAGACTGTCAGCTGACAGGTATTGATTGATGACCAGGCTGGAACAAACATACAAAGAGACGATCGCGCCGGCGTTATTTGAGCAGTTCAAATACAAAAGCACGATGCAGGTGCCTCGGCTGCAGAAAATCACCGTAAACATGGGTTTGGGTGAAGCAGTTGGCGACCGCAAAATTATCGAGAAGGCGACTGCCGATCTGGCGAGCATTACTGGCCAGAAGCCGGTCGTCCGCCTGGCACGTAAGTCGATCGCGGGTTTTAAAATTCGCGATGGCTGGCCAATCGGTGCCAAGGTGACCCTGCGGCGCAACCACATGTACGAATTTCTGGATCGGCTGATCACCATCGCTATCCCGCGAATTCGTGACTTTCGCGGGCTTAATGCACGTTCGTTCGACGGTCGTGGCAATTACACAATGGGTGTGCGTGAGCAGATCATTTTTCCCGAGATCGATTACGACAAGATCGATGCTATTCGGGGCATGGATATCACGCTCACAACGTCGGCAGTAACCGACGAGGAAGCTCGCGCGCTGCTGCGCAGCTTTAACTTTCCTTTCAGGCAATAGTTCTATGGCTAAAAAGTCGATGCTGGCTCGCGAGAGCAAGCGAACTCAGCTGGTTGTCAAGCATGCTGCAAAAAGAGCCGCATTGCGTGAAACCCTGAAATCAGAAGATGCAAGTTACGAGGACAAGATGGAAGCCTCGCGACAGCTGCAGACCCTTCCTCGTGACTCCAGCGCGTCTCGTGGGCGTAATCGTTGTCGCGTCAGTGGTCGTCCGCACGGTTACTATCGCAAGTTTGGGTTGGCTCGCAATAAATTGCGTGAAGCAGCTATGCGTGGCGATGTGCCCGGGCTGTCCAAGGCTAGCTGGTAGGAGACAAACATGAGCATGTCAGACCCCATAGCGGATTTGTTAACCCGCGTCAGAAACGCTCAGCAGGCGCGCAAAGCCAGTGTCAGCATGCCTGCTTCCAAGTCGAAACTGGCGATCGCCAAAGTACTGGTAGCCGAAGGTTACGTCAGCGATTGCAGCGAAGAGGACGTGGACGGCAAGAAGCAACTGAAGATCGGTTTGAAATATTTTGATAACAAGCCGGTTATATCAAAGATCGAGCGAGTGAGCCGTCCCGGATTGCGAATATACAAAAACAAGGATGAGATTCCGCAGGTTCTCGGAGGTCTTGGGGTTGCCATTATCTCAACCTCAAAGGGCGTGGTAACGGATACCACCGCTCGTCGCTCCGGTGAGGGCGGTGAAGTCCTCTGTTACGTTTCCTAGGCGCGTAGAACAATGTCAAGAGTAGCAAAAGCACCGGTGGAGATACCGGGTGGCGTCACCGTCACAGTTGATGGCAACACAGTTTCAGCAAAGGGTCCCCAGGGCGCCAGTGCTGTAGACGTTCACCGTGTTGTAAACGTAGAGATGGACGACGGCGTGGTTAGAGTCGCCCCAGCCAAAAACGACCAGAAGTCGATGGCGATGGCCGGCACCATGCGGTCTCTTATCAACAATATGGTGATTGGTGTTAACACCGGGTTCGAAAAACGTCTTGAGTTGCGCGGCGTTGGTTATCGTGCACAGGCTCAGGGGAACAAGGTAAATCTGACACTTGGGTTTTCACACCCTGTTGCTCACGACGTTCCCGACGGTGTGAAGGTAGAGACGCCATCGCAAACCGAGATTGTTGTGACCGGCATCGACAAGCAGAAGGTTGGGCAAGTTGCTGCTGATTTGCGATCGTATCGGCCGCCCGAGCCTTACAAAGGCAAGGGCGTGCGCTACAAAGACGAGCACGTCGTAATGAAAGAGGCGAAAAAGAAATAGCATGGATAAGAAAACTTCCAGGCAGCGCCGCGCACGTAAAACGCGCGCTCATATACGAAAGCTCGGCTCTACGCGGCTAACTATTCATCGAACACCTCGCCATATTTATGCGCAGGTAATCGATGCTCAGGGCAATGTGGTTGCTAGCGCTACCACCTTGCAGAAAGATATTAGTGCGGGTTTGAAATACACCGGTAATGCTGAGGCTGCTGCGGCAGTGGGTAAGGCAGTTGCCGAACGCGCATCGTCAAAGGGTGTCAGTGAGGTCGCGTTCGATCGGTCTGGCTTTCAGTATCACGGACGCGTAAAGGCCCTGGCGGATGCTGCCAGAGAAGCCGGTCTCAAATTTTAGGCTGAATGAATAATGTCATCTGATCCAAATTCTAGTGCTGATGGGCTCATCGAAAAGCTCGTTACCGTTAATCGTGTTGCCAAAGTAATTAAAGGTGGCCGTCAGTTCGGTTTTACCGCGCTGACAGTGGTTGGCGACGGTGACGGCAAGGTAGGCTTCGGCTACGGTAAGGCGCGTGAAGTTCCTGTTGCCATTCAAAAGGCAATGGAAAAAGCACGGAAGAACATGACCAAGGTAGCGCTGAAAGACGGTACTTTGCAGTACGCGCTCAATGGTCGCCACGGTGCTGCCAAGGTATACATGCAACCGGCATCAGATGGTACTGGCATCATTGCCGGCGGCCCGATGCGTGCTGTTTTCGAAGCCGTCGGAGTTCGCAATGTACTGGCGAAAATCAACGGTTCAAACAATGCTATCAACGTCGTTCGCGCAACCATTCAAGGTCTCACCGCAATGCAATCTCCGGAGAGTGTGGCGGCCAAGCGTGGCAAGTCTGTCGAAGAGATAAGCGGCTAGAACCATGGCGAATATGATGAAAGTTACGCTCGTGCGCAGCGCGAACGGGCGGTTAAAGAAACACCAGGCCTGCGTTCGTGGCCTGGGATTGCGTCGCATGCATCAGACTGTTGAGGTTATCGATACGCCTGAAACGCGCGGCATGGTAAACAAGGTCTCGTACATGGTGCGGGTCGAGGAATCCTGATGCATCTCAACGAACTCAAACCGGCACCTGGCAGTAAGCCAGCTGCAAAACGTGTTGGGCGTGGTATCGGCTCGGGATTTGGCAAAACCTGCGGTCGTGGTCACAAGGGCCAGCATTCGCGCTCGGGTGGCTACCACAAGGTGGGCTTCGAGGGTGGGCAGATGCCCATTCAACGTCGACTGCCAAAATTTGGCTTTAAGTCTCGAAGGGGCCGTTTCGTTGCCGAAGTCCGCCTTTCCGAACTTTCCGGGATCGACGGAGACATCACACTGGCATCACTGGTAGCGGCTGGGATTGTGCCGGCGCAGACCAAGAAGGCCAAGGTGATTTTGTCGGGCGAAATTAGCAAGCCGGTTACGCTCGTTGACGTGGTAGCCACTGCGGGTGCAGCCAAGGCGATTGTAGCTGCTGGCGGCAAGGCCGGAGACTGATTTTGGCCACTTCTGCAGAGTCTATGGGCGGGATGGGCAAATCTTCTGAGCTGCGTCAGAGGCTTCTGTTCGTTTTACTCGCGCTGGTGATTTTTCGCATTGGTGCGCACATAACCATTCCCGGGGTTGACCCGAAGATTATGGCTGCTCTCTTTGAGCAGCAGCGTGGCGGTATCCTCGACATGTTCAACATGTTTGGTGGCGGTGCGCTTAGCCGCATGTCGCTGTTTGCGCTGGGTGTGATGCCGTACATTTCGGCGTCTATCATCATGCAGTTGCTGACCCACGTTGTTCCCAGTCTCGAGCAATTGCGTAAAGAGGGCGAGAGTGGTCGTAAAAAGATCACTAAATATACGCGCTACGGTACGTTGGTACTGGCAACCGTTCAGGCAGTAGGGGTGTGTATTGCATTGCAGGGACAGCAGGCTGCTGGCGCTCCGCTGGTGTATTTTGGCGGGATCGGCTTCGTATTGACCGGCGCCATTAGTCTCGTGACCGGCACAATGTTTCTCATGTGGCTTGGTGAGCAGGTTACCGAGCGTGGTATTGGCAATGGTATATCGATATTGATATTTGCCGGTATTGTATCCGGCTTGCCAGCTGCTATCGGTGGCACCCTCGAGTTGGCTCGCACCGGCGAGATCTCTTCCCTGATCGTGCTCATCCTCATCATACTCACGTTCGCTGTGACCGCTTTTGTAGTGTTCGTAGAACGAGGGCAGAGGAGAATCACGGTCAATTATGCCAAGCGGCAGCAGGGGCGGAAGATGTTTGCGGCTCAACAGAGCCATTTACCGTTAAAATTGAACATGGCGGGTGTAATACCACCAATATTTGCAAGCAGCATCATACTGTTTCCGGCTACAATGGGCGATTTCGCATCTAACGCGTCCGGCATGACGTGGCTGCAGAATATCGTATCAACACTTCAGCCCGGCCAGCCGATTTACGTTTTGCTGTATGCCGCTGCGATAATCTTCTTCTGTTTTTTCTACACCTCGCTGGTGTTTAACGCTCGCGAGACCGCGGACAACCTGAAGAAATCGGGCGCTTTTATACCTGGTATTCGGCCAGGTGAGCAGACTGCCAGATACATCGACGGTGTGCTGACGCGGCTCACTTTGGTTGGGGCGCTGTATATTACGCTGGTTTGCCTGTTGCCGGAATTCCTGATTCTGTGGTGGAACGTACCGTTTTATTTCGGTGGCACCTCACTGCTGATCATTGTGGTTGTGATCATGGATTTCATTGCACAGTCGCAGGCTCACATGATGAGCAACCAGTATGACAGCCTCCTGAAAAAGGCAAATCTGAAAGGACACGGGGCCAAGGGCTCCCGCTAAACAATCGAGGTCGCGCTCGCACGCGGATATTCAATGAAAGTTAGAGCATCAGTTAAGAAAATCTGCCGTAACTGCAAGGTAATCAAGCGGCACGGCGTTATTCGTGTGATTTGCACGGATCCAAGACACAAGCAGAGACAGGGCTAAGGCAATGTCCCAACAGATGACTGAAGGCGGCAACTAATGGCGCGTATTGCTGGAATCAACATACCCGTAAATAAGCATACCTGGGTAGCGCTTACTTCCATTTATGGTATTGGCCGAACGACTGCCTACAAGATTTGCTCGCAGGCCGGTGTCGATCCTACGACCAAGGTTCGGGAACTCGCCGAGGCCCAGGTCGAGGCCATTCGTGGTGAGGTTGCCAAGTTTACCGTTGAAGGTGATCTTCGTCGCGACATCTCAATGAACATCAAGCGCTTGATGGATCTAGGTAGCTATCGCGGAATTCGTCATCGAAGAGGCCTTCCTATGCGGGGCCAGCGAACAAAAACCAACGCGCGCACCCGGAAGGGCCCGCGTCGTCCGATCAAGAAGTAGTGCTGCGGTACCAGGAACTCTAAGAAATGGCCCAAAAACAAGCGAAAGCCAAGAAGAAGCCCAATCGCGTCATCACCGATGGCATCGCGCATGTGCACGCTTCATTCAATAACACCATCGTGATGATCACCGATCGCCAGGGCAATGCACTTGCCTGGGCGACAGCCGGTGGATCAGGTTTCCGTGGTTCGAGAAAAAGTACCCCTTTTGCCGCGCAGGTTGCAGCAGAGCGCGCTGGTACGGTTGCACTCGAGTACGGTATGAAAAATCTCGATGTTAAAGTGAAAGGGCCCGGGCCCGGACGTGATTCTGCCGTGCGTTCTTTGAACGCTGCGGGCTTCAAGATCAACAACATCATTGATGTAACACCAATACCTCACAACGGTTGCCGCCCTCCAAAGCGGCGTCGGGTTTAGGTTCGGGAGCGGGATAGTGGCCAGATACATTGGACCAAAGTGCAAGCTAAGTCGGCGCGAAGGCACCGATTTGTTTTTGAAGTCGGGACTTCGCGGCATAGACTCAAAGTGCAAACTTGAGACGCCTCCCGGTGTGCACGGTGGCAAGCGGACTCGATTGTCCGACTACGCTTTGCAGTTGCGTGAAAAGCAGAAGTTGCGTCGTATGTACGGCGTGCTGGAAAAGCAATTTCGCAACTACTACAAGGAAGCGGCGCGGATCAAGGGATCAACAGGTGAGAACCTGCTGAGCCTGCTCGAAGGCCGTCTCGACAACGTCGTTTATCGTATGGGTTTCGGTTCTACCCGTGCAGAGGCAAGACAGCTGGTTTCGCACAAGTCGATCATGGTAGATGGTCGGACTGTCAACATCCCCTCGTTTCAGGTCAAGCCTAATCAGGTGGTATCGGTACGTGAGGCTTCCAAGAAACAGGCGCGTATTACTGACTCGTTGCAGCTGGCAAAACAGCGTGCATCTACTGGCTGGATTGAAGTAGATGAGAAAAAAATGGAGGGTATCCTAAAATCCCTACCAGACCGTAGTGATCTGCCGGCAGAAATCAACGAATCACTGGTCGTGGAACTGTACTCCAAGTAGAGAGACTACGAATATGGGCGCGATGCAATCGGAATTTTTAAAACCTCGTATTGTCGATGTTTCGGCAACTAACGAGCGGCACGCCAGGGTAACACTGGAGCCTCTGGAGCGGGGTTTTGGGCACACGCTGGGCAATGCCCTGCGGCGCATTTTGCTGTCATCGATGCCAGGTGCGGCGGTAGTTGAGGCCGAGATCGAAGGTGTGCTGCATGAATACACCACGATCGAGGGTGTCCAGGAAGATGTACTTGATCTGCTGCTGAACCTCAAGGAAGTGGCTATTGTCCTGCATGCGAAGGAAGAGGCAAATCTGACGCTGAAGAAAAAGGGGCCGGGAGTCGTAACGGCCGGCGACATCACTGTGGATCACGATGTCGAGATCAAGAATCCAGAAAAGATCATCTGCAACCTGACCAAAACAGGCGAGATATCCATCAACATGCGTGCGCGAAGCGGGCGCGGGTATGAGCCAGCAACCAATCGCACATTGGCCGAGGGTGAAAACCGGCCGATCGGTGCACTCCAGCTCGACGCATCATTCAGCCCGATCTCCAAGGTGGCATACAACGTTGAAAGTGCGCGTGTAGAGCAACGGACTGATCTCGACAAGCTGATCATTGATCTTGAGACAAACGGCACAATTGACCCCGAGGAGGCTATCCGCAAGGCAGCGACCATTCTTCAGGAGCAGTTGTCGGTATTCGTTGAACTCGAAGCAGAGCCGGGTGAAGAGAAAGTCGACGAGACTACCTCTGACATCGATCCCATCCTGCTGCGACCGGTGGATGACCTCGAGTTGACAGTACGTTCAGCCAACTGCCTGAAGGCCGAGAACATTTACTATATCGGTGACTTGATTCAACGCACTGAGGTGGAACTGCTGAAAACGCCGAACCTCGGCAAAAAGTCACTAACAGAAATTAAAGACGTGCTCGCACAGCAAGCGCTTTCGCTGGGCATGCGTCTGGAAAACTGGCCGCCGCCCGAGTTAGTCAGGCAGCGCGAAGGATTGAAGAAGTAAACGAGCACCTGCTCCTTTACCACGATAAATTATATTACGGGTGTGAAATGCGACACGCAAAAAGCGGACGAAAACTAAACCGCAACAGCAGCCATCGCAAGGCCATGTTCAAGAACATGGCGACGGCGCTGGTCAATCACGAGGCAATCAAGACAACATTGCCCAAAGCCAAGGAACTGCGCAAGGTCGTAGAACCTCTGGTGACCATGGCCGGTGAGGACAGCGTTGCTAATCGCCGTAATGCCTTCGATCGGTTGCGTGACAAGGAAGCCGTTGGACGATTGTTCAATGATATTGGTCCTCGTTTCAAGGATCGGCCTGGTGGTTATACGCGGATTTTGAAATGCGGCTTTCGGCATGGCGATCAGGCGCCGATGGCGATTATTGAGTTTGTTGAGAAATCCGAGGCAGCCGAAGGTGCGGGTGCTGACGATTGATCAGTAAGTTGTGATTAGCGATCAAGGGCCCTTCGGGGCCCTTTTTCGTTTTGGCTTACTTGTTTTCGCCAATTGTTTTTTCAGATAGATGCCAGTCACCGATTCACGACATTTTTGAATGTCTTCCGGTGTTCCCTGAGCGATGAGCTGTCCGCCGCCCGAGCCGCCATTGGGCCCCAGATCGATGAGCCAGTCGGCAGTTTTGATGACATCGAGATTATGTTCGATAACGACAATCGTATTGCCTCGATCTCGCAGGCTGTGCAGAACCGCCAGCAACTGATCTATGTCGTGGTAGTGCAGGCCGGTTGTTGGTTCATCGAGAATGTATAACGTTTTACCCGTATCACGCTTGGACAACTCACGCGCCAGCTTGATTCGCTGGGCCTCACCACCGGACAGAGTCGTTGCGGATTGTCCCATCGTGATATACGAAAGGCCAACCTGCATCAGTGTTTCCAGTTTGCGATTGATCGCTGGTATGGGTTTGAAGAAATCGCAGGCTTCGGCAATTGTCATCGACAGCACTTCAGCGATGTTGCAGCCCTTGTATTTTATATCGAGCGTTTCGCGGTTGTAGCGTTTGCCCTCGCACAGATCGCACATGACGTAAACATCGGGCAGAAAATGCATTTCAACCCGGATCAATCCGTCCCCCTGGCAGGCTTCACAACGTCCACCCTTAACGTTGAAGCTGAAACGTCCGGGCTTGTAGCCGCGCGAGCGCGCTTCCTGTGTACTGCAAAAAAGATCACGCACCAGTGCGAAAACACCTGCGTAGGTTGCCGGGTTAGAACGCGGCGTGCGGCCAATCGGACTTTGATCGATTTCAACGATGCGATCAATCTGGTTGAGGCCGGAGATTGAATCGTGCGGTGCCGATTCCGTGCCCGCGCGATTGATCTGTCGTGCGGCTTCGCGGTAGAGCGTGTCGTTGATCAGCGTTGATTTACCGGAGCCGGACACGCCCGTCACACAGGTAAAAAGGCCGATTGGAATGCTTACATCAATGGTCTGCAGATTGTTGCCGCAGGCACCCATAATCGTGATGTTTGCGTCGGGATCTGGCGGGGTTCGTTTGGGCACATCGATTGATTTGCGGCCGGCCAGGTAGTCTGCCGTGAGAGAGCCTTTGGCCTTAATAATTTGCGTTGGTGATCCCTGTGCGACAATTTCGCCACCGCTGCTGCCCGCGCCGGGGCCGATGTCCACAACGTAGTCCGCTGCGAGTATCGCGTCTTCGTCGTGTTCGACCACGACGACAGTGTTGCCCAGATCGCGAAGGTAGCGCAGTGTATCGAGCAGTTTGTCGTTGTCTCGCTGATGCAATCCGATTGACGGTTCATCGAGTACGTACATCACACCCATTAGGCCAGCACCGATCTGGCTGGCGAGTCGAATGCGCTGGGACTCCCCGCCCGAAAGTGTGTTGGCGTGGCGATCCATCGATAGATAATCGAGGCCTACGTTAAACAGAAAATCGAGCCGCTGGCTTATTTCGATAACGATCTTGCTGGCGATCTCCTTGCGGCTGCCGTCAAGCTTCATCGACTGCAGGGCGTCGCGAGCAGCGGAGATCGACAATGAACTCAGCGCGGGCAGGGTCCACTCATTGACAAATACATTGCGTGCGGCCTCGTTCAGGCGGGCACCCTGGCACGTTTCGCAATGGCGGCTGGACAGATATCGCGATAGCTCTTCGCGCACCGACGACGATTCAGTCTCGCGATAACGCCGCTCAAGGTTATTTAAAACCCCTTCGAAGTGATGTTTTTTAACACGCCGTGAGCCCTGGTCGTTTTCATAGACAAACTCGATCTGGGTAGTGCCGCTGCCGCGAAGTACAATGGCACGATGCGCCTCGGTCAGTTGGCCGAAAGGGGTGTCCAGGTCAAAGTTGTAGTGTGATGCCAATGACTGCATCATTTGAAAGTACCAGGAATTGCGCCGATCCCACCCGCGGACAGCACCGTCAGCGATGCTTTTAGTCGGATCGGAAACCACTCTTTCCGGATCAAAATATTGATCGAGACCCAGACCGTCGCAATTCTCACAAGCGCCAAGCGGACTGTTAAAAGAGAACAGGCGAGGTGTCAGTTCGGGGACTGAATAGCCACACTGTGGACATGAAAAACGGCTGCTGAACAAGGTTTCCTCGCCTTCAGTTGCCTCCATCGGCGCGAGCACTGCAAGACCGTCGGCCAGTTGCAGGGCAGTTTCGAATGACTCGGCAAGCCGTAAACCGATATCCGCCGAACTTTTAAAGCGATCGACAACCACTTCGATCGTGTGTTTCCTGCGTTTGTCGAATTGAAGCTCCGGGCTCAGTGGCATGACATCGCCGTTCACACGCAACCGCAGGTATCCCTGCGCCTGCAGGCTTTTCAGCAACTGGCTGAATTCGCCCTTACGATTCTGAACAACCGGCGCCAGCAGCATCAAGCGCTGGCCGGCGGGGCGCTCTATTGCCTGGTCAACCATTTGCGATACTGTCTGGGCAGTCAGATCGGTACCGTGTTGCGGACATCGGGGGATGCCAATACGGGCGAACAGCAAACGCAGATAGTCATGAATTTCCGTCGTGGTACCGACTGTTGAGCGCGGATTGTGACTGGTAGACTTCTGTTCGATAGCGATCGCCGGAGACAGCCCCTCTATCGTATCGACATCCGGTTTGTCCATGACGGATAGAAACTGCCGCGCATAGGTAGACAAGGATTCCACATAACGCCGCTGCCCTTCAGCGAACAGTGTGTCAAACGCCAGAGACGATTTGCCAGAACCCGATAGCCCGGTTATCACGATGAGCTTGTCGCGTGGCAAATCCAGATCAATGTTTTTCAGATTGTGAGTTCGCGCGCCGCGGATACGTATGGCTTTCATGAATAACCTGACTAGTGTGCTGCAACGTTCAAAATGTGAGAATGCGAGTACGTCGGATTGGTCGGGGCGTGTCGCGGTAAGACAAGCTTATTGCCGGGTGCCTGCAGCCAGTCACGGCCGGCCCTGCGGCGGCGCTCATCAAGTGCGTTGCCAGACAGAGCTCGTTGCCCGCCTGAAGGGCTCCCGCAGGTTCGCTTGATCAATGGTTCTCAGCTCCGGGTAATGCGGATAATTAAGTGACTCTGTGCAGTGTACACCGGGTCTGTGCAGACGCTATGCTGCATCTATTCAAATCAAGAAACTAAAGCGTGCTGTCATTTACTCCCGTTGAAACTCGCGCCGCCTTGTCACTGGCCGTGGTGTTTCTTGCCCGCATGATGGGGCTTTTCATGTTGTTGCCAGTGTTGGCAATTCTTGCACGCGATCTCGGTGGCGCCACGCCGCTTCTGGTCGGATTGGCAATCGGCGCCTATGGGTTGTTTCAGGCGATGTTTCAGATTCCCTTTGGTATGTTGTCGGACCGATTCGGCCGCAAGAGAATTATCATGCTGGGTCTGCTGTTGTTTGTCTCGGGGAGTTTGCTGGCAGCCTCTGCCGAGACGATCTGGGGGGTCATTGCAGGGCGCGCCTTGCAGGGCGGCGGGGCGATTTCCGCGGCCGTAATGGCATTGGCCGCCGACCTCACCCGCGAGGAGGTGCGCACCCGAATGATGGCGGTGCTCGGTGCTTCGATCGGCCTGTCATTTATTATTTCTATTGTTGTCGGGCCATTGCTGATGACGCACTTTGATCTGCCCGGGATTTTTCTGATTGTGGCTGTGCTGGGTGTATTGGCGGCAATGCTGGTTTGGTTTGTGGTGCCAGAACCACTGCATCGGCCAGACGATCGCGACTTGCGCGTGATGGGGTCGCGGCTTACCGACATGCTCAGAAATTCGGCACTACTGCGTCTGGACATTGGTATCTGCCTGCTGCATCTGGTTATAACGGCCAGTTTTGTCAGCATACCCCTGAATTTGCTTGACGCCGGAATCGATATTTCCGAGCATTGGCTGGTCTATCTGCTTGCGGTGTTGTTTTCACTTGCGATTTTGTTACCGCTCGTTGGATTTGGAGAGCGGCGGTATGGCGCCCGATTGACGTTGCTGGTTGCGATTGCGGGTTTGTTTCTGGCCCAGGTTTCACTGGCGGTATTCGGCACTGGTTCCTTTTGGGCTATTGTTGCCTCGCTGGCGTTGTTCTTCGGTTTTCTAAGTGCCCTTGAAGCATTGTTGCCATCGATGGTGTCAAAGCTCGCGCCCGCTGCTAATCGCGGCAGTGCGATGGGGGTTTATTCCACCAGTCAGTTCCTCGGAGCGTTTCTGGGAGGGATCGTCGGCGGTTGGCTGCTTGGTGCAGTTGGCCTGAGCGTCGCTTTCTGGTGTCTGTCTATCGTCTGTCTGTTATGGTTAGCTGTTGCCTGGGGTACGCAGGATATCGGAGTGACAAATTTCCGTCTGTCCCTGCGTGAGATGAATGCGGCAAACATTCAAACGCTATCCACCTCATTGATGACGCTTCCTGGAGTTTGTGAGGTAGTCGTCGATAGTGCCGGGAAGATTGCCTATATGAAGGTTGATCGACAGAAATTTGATGCCAGTGCAGCACGAAATCTGATTCAGAAAGACTAATAGCGAAACATAGAGTCTTTGGCGACAGATTTCTGTCGCGAACAGGGCGGTGCGGCGGTGTGGCACGTTACAAAGGCGATAGAAAAATCAATTATATAAGTGGTTGTCACGATGCGAACGGTATGCACGTTGAATTGGCAGCCATTACCAGTAACATGGCAACGATGACGGTGGCGGGTTTGAGCACCGAATGTGTCCGGAAACTATGAATTCAACCAAGACAAACACCAATCGGATAGCGGCTTTTCGATCGCTTTTTCTGTTTGGCATATGGCTCGCCCTTGCGGTTGTATGGCATCAGTCAAGCGCTAACGATAATGATCTCGTAATTGAGGTTGAGGCCGACCAAACGCTCAGTGGAATAGTCCTCGACCATTTGAAGTCCGAGCGATTTCTGGCAGCTATTGCCGACTACAACAACGTGGAAGATTCCCATGCAGCGCTCCCGGTGTCGAGTCAGGTCCGCATTCCGCAACCCTATTTACCACTCGCAGACTTTGGCGAGATTGTCTATCTGAAAGGCAACGTCTCGCATCAGCAGGGCAACCGCCTGGTGAATCCGCCGGTCCAGGGCGGGCAGGTTTTTGAAGGGGATATCTTCACTACCGGGACAAACGGTTTTGTCAGCATCCAGTTCCGGGGCGGGGCACGCGCCAGTGTTCAGCCCGCCAGTCGTATGTCGGTCAGCCTGATCGACTGCACTGACGCCAGTGCCTGCAAGATTGGTCTGGTAGCGTCGCAGGGCGAAATTCTTAGTGATATCGAGAAGCCGGCTGATGACGTAGCACCCATTACCTACACGATCGACACGCCGTTTTTATCCGCTACTGTTCGAGGCACACGTTTCTATGCCTCGGCCAATGGTGAAACCAGCCGATTGGGCGTCACCCGCGGTGCCGTTGGCGCCTCCGCTGATTCGGCCGGGTTTGATCTTGCACAAGGGCAGGGACTGTTGGCTGGTGAAGGACTGGCACCCGCCGAGGTAGAGTTGCTTTCCGCGCCGCTTCACACCATCACCGAGGACGACAGACTCATCAGCCGCGAAGACAACTTCTACTGGCGGCAACTGGAGCAGGCGCAAGCCTACAAGGTTATAGTGGCAACAGATGAGGCGTTATCTCAGCAGTATTCAGTTACCGAGACAATACTCCCGCGCTGGGTGCCCGAGGTGCAGCCAGGTGAGTACTTCGTTTCCGTGTCCGGTCTGGATCAAAATGGTTTTGCCGGTTTGCCTGCCAAACGAAAAATTCGTTTCGCCTCGGTTGACGATGAAAACCCGCCGGCGCTTTCCGTTGAGAAACAGGGCAGCACACTGCGTATAAAACCACTGGCTGAAATTAACGAACCCGTACAATTGTTGCTTGCCAACTCGCTTGATGTCGATGCTCCGTACGAGCACAGAATTTTGCAAAATCTCAGCGATAGCATCGAACTTGATCTGGATGCCGATCTCGACTGGTTGATTCGCGCCCGCCGCGTATTGGGGCAATTCTCGGTTTCAAGCTATACCGATTCGTATTTCTTTTCTGGCAACTGATTAATCCTGCAGTAAGGTTGCCGGCGCCTAATCGGTCACTTCAACCCAGGATACTCGTTTTGCCATTTTGCCAAAATCGATTTCCGGGCCCTTCTCCGGACCAATGAGCAGTGTCGGGCTTTCACCTTCCGGAAACAGCACGCGCGGGGAGGGCGGTATGCCGTCTCGCTCCAGATCCTGTTGCCTGTCTTCGTGAGTTAGTGGATCGCTTACCCCGCCGTTTTCAAGTGACAGGTTAATGGTCGGGGTGCCATCGAGAATGCTCAATATGTACAAATTACCTCCGCCAATCACCGGGGCGCATACGTCGGCATTTTCAGACGGAGAATAGGTAGTAAAGATCACCTGTCCATTGACGGTGATAGAACTGGAGAGCGTTTTCTCGGCTGATTCAGCAAGCTCCAGATACCAGCCAGCGGCCTGATCCAGTGCCTGTTGGGCAATCAGTTTTTCAGAGGCATTACCCTGGCCAATTTTATTGGCGGTTATGTTGTAAAGATCGTCTTCATCGGCCGCACTGTATGAGCCAGCGTCTTCCAGTCCATAGTTGGCCAGCTGTCCATCAAGATAGTTCTTTTGCTGAATTACATAGAATCGGTCATCAATCACCTGATTCAGAGGGTGGGCACGATAACCTGATCCGATCGCAACGACGAGTGTCTGTACACCATTTTTGCGTATGATTGAAATATCTGGCTGATTGAAGAAACGTCGATTGTCCGCTTGCTCTGTGCCGGCGAGATCTGCGATTACACCGCCCGTGACCAGGTTGCTGACAAAACTTGCATTGTTGTCAACGTCGAATCGCCAGACTTGCCCCCCCATATCGCCAATGTAAATCTGGTCGACGAATCCGTCTCCATTGAGATCGATAACGGAAGGGTCGGAAGGTATGCTGTAATTCATTGCCGGAAAGATTTCATCAGCGCTGATATCACCACCACCACGCCAGATCAACGCGCCGGTATCGGCGTTAACAATAAAAATTGCGCGTCCGATTGTATCCGCGGTTCTGGTGCTGACGTCATCTTGTTGTGGATCGTAGCCACCACCGAAAATCAGCACATTGGTTTCCTTGCTATCTGCCGGATTGATAATTTTAGTCAAAACAGGTTTTGACCAGGTCTGTGCCAACTCGGCGAATTGGCCGGTTCCGCCTTCGATGAACCATTTGTGTTCCGGTGAAGTCTTGTTGGTTACATCGATGGCATAATAGTTTCGGCCGCCGCGCCGCATGCCAATATAGAGATAGGCGTGGTCACCAGTGCCAATTGCCTGGTCGTTGTCTGCATCGTTAACCCACACTGTGATGGGGCCGTCGAGGCCGTATACTTTAGGTTTGCCCACCTTGTTGGCAAACCGATGCTTCAGATTGGGCAGCAGAGCTTCCGGTATAAATGAGAACACTTCTTTGCCATCATCGGTATTTACCGCGTGCAGGTAGCCTTCGTTGGTTCCGAAGAAGACGATAGAGTCCTGTGTGCCTGAGTGCCAGTCGTAGGTGATCAATGCAGGCGTTGAGTGCAACGGATCGCCCGGATAATTGCGGGTATCGCTTGTGCTGCCATCCTCGTCGCTGTCGTTTACATCGATACCACTGGCCCAGTCGACAATCCTGTCTCGGTCTGCTGTAGTGAGTTCCAGCGTTGGATCGGGCAAGTCGAGATCTGCCGCAGTGATATTATTCTTCACCACTGCGTTGGCGTCTGCGGTGAGCACTGCTGTATTGCCCGGAAAATAGGTCGTGACTTTGCGTGTGTTTTTGTTCAGTTGTGAAGCCGCACCGCCCTCGCCAACTTCGCCACCATCAGCGGCTGGCGACCAGTAACTTTGTGCTGACTCATAGAATCTACCGGTATCCGGGTCGATGGCGAGTGTCGGTGGCGTAGAGGCATCCTTTATTTCGCCGTCGAAGTAGTATCTTTTCAGATTGCCTGACCATGCCGGTGAATACGAGGGTTCGAATAGGGCCAGGTAGATGTCGTCACGATGAGCGAGTCTTGAGGTTTGATCGAGCGTTGCTGCGGGAGCAACGATCGTGTTCTCATGTGATTTCGCCTCCAGCAGAATGCTCTCCACTGCTGCGACAAGATCCAGGGCGGAATCTGCCGTATAGAATTTTCCGCCACCCGCGCTGGCAACTTCCTTTAACCAGTCATTGCTGAAGTTAAAGCCAATGGTATGTGTGGTAATGGTATTGACGTTGTCAATCGATGTCGATTGGTCAGTTGTTGCGAGAAACTGTGCGATCTCCTCACCACATTTTCCGTCTGCAGAAGATGCTGATGCACAAGTACCTGATATCAGCGATTCAACTTCCGTGATGGCGGTGCTGGTGGGTTTTCCGTCGGTAAGCAGCACAATGTGGTTAGACTGGCATTCGGCCACCATCGGTGAGTTGTAAACCGGTTGTCCGGCTATTTTCTCATTGACGCAGTCAGAATGATTAAGGTCATCGTCGCCGCACTGGCCCGTTCTCACGACGTTGCCAGCCGAGTAGCTGTCCGGGTGTGAGACTCTGGAGTATTGCACTCCAGTGTGGCTGGTATTGGCAGCACGGTTGGTTCCAAACTCTACCTTCTCACCGCGAAAATACCTGGCGGCTTCATATAGCGCACCGACTGATGGCGTGCCATGTTTGGCAACGATGCTGTTGATGATCGCATTCATGTCCGCTCTGGCGCCCTCAATGGGTGCCACCGGGTAAACTATTCGTCCCCCGCTGTTGGAGTGGCTAAAACGCATCAGGCCAACATTGACATTGCTGATGTTATCCAGCACCAGGCTCAGAGCTGTTTTCATTCGCTCCAGTCGCGTGCCGGATTCACCATCGTCAGTCCAGTTCATGGATCCCGAGGCATCCAGAACGAAAAGAACATTGGGTTGCACGAAGTTAGGTGGTGGCGCCGGGTCGCCCGACGGGACGGTGGTGATGATTATCCATTCCGATGCATCGGTGAGTGCGTTTGACTCATCGAGAAAGTAGCACGCCTTGGGTGTGCCGCGTAGCGGGTCGCCGAATACACCGTTGCTGCAGGTTACGCCGTCAGTATGTATACCGGTGGCCCAGGAGCCGTTAGCACCGTACCGAATAGTCTTGGTGCCGGAAAAATTACAGTAGCCGTTTCCACCCGAATCCCACTCGTTGGCACACCATATCCAGTTACTGGTCTGGCCTTGTACGGTTTGCACATTCATCGCAAGAGAAATATCGTTTGCGTGGAGATAGCGACCATCGTTGACATTGCGAATGTGATATCTGCTGGGCCCCAGCGAGATTATTTCCCAAAGTTCGTCCGAGTTAATGCTGTTTTGTGTATAGGCATTGTTGTCGGAAGCTGCCGGATAGTCCGCCCCCAGATAGCGACCACTCAGTTTGTTCTGGATTCGTATAATCGAATTACCAGCGGAGTTTTTTGATACAGGCACAAAATCCCATTCTGCGGCGGTGTTGGACGTGATGGCGTTCGGGCTGCCAGCCAGAATTTCCCATTTCTTCACGTTGTTCGCGCTATAGGTGTCGGTGTCGACGTTAGAGTTGTTGTTGCCCTCGAGGTATCTGCCGCTACTGACATTCGAAAACTGATAAACGTTGTCTGCTACCGGGTGCATTTCCCACAGACGGCTCCAGTGCCAGCCGTCCTCATTCGCCTCTACGTTATTGCCGGGCCCTTCAAGCAGTAGTCTGTTTGAATCACGGTTTACTATGCGAACAATATCATTGCCACTTGAGCTTTCCCCGGCGTGATAAATTTCCCACTTATCGGCAGCGGCAAAGCTGCCGTGCTTTACATCGGATTGCCAGGCATTGTTGTTCGATTCTGTTTCATACATGTATCCATTGGTGTAACCCTTGTTCAGCATGTGCACACCGGATGGAACTTCGGAACTGTAGTTGCTGCCGTCTCCAACCAGCCATGTTGTTACATCCTGTTTTGGAATTCCCGGTCCCGACCAGCGAACAGTCAGGTTGTCGCCACCACCGTGTTCGAACCAGGTGACGATGATATCCTGTTCTCCGGCAGCGAGATTGACGGTTGCAGACTTCTCGTAATAGCCGTGGAGTCCATCGTTATCTATGATCTGACTGCCGTTTAAAAAAAGTTCGCTGCCGTCATCCGAACCGATGAAAAAAGTGTAGCTGCCGCTGACAGGCGCATTGATTCGTGTGGTGTAACGAAAACCGTAGTAGTCATCGCGTTGTCTCGCACCCAGGCTGATCGTACTCATCTTACCGGTTGAAACCGGTGTCAGTGCGTTGAAATCGGGCACGCTTGTCCACGAGCCCTCAAAGTACTCGTAGTCAATTGCGTTGTAGCTTGGCAAGGGTAACAGCCATGGTTCTACAGGTTGTATGGCGAGTCCGGGACCCTGCCACTCCACATAGAATTCGTCCCCACCGGTGTTTTCAAAAAAAGTGGTTATCAGATTGTGCGGGCCGGCAGTAAGGTAAATCGAAGCCGACTCTTCAACTCTGCCATGCAGGCCATCGTTGTTAACTACTTCAGTGCCGTCGATGTAGAGCTTGCTACCATCATCTGAATGCGTGTGGAATGTATAGGTGCCGTTCGCAGGCACATTTAGAACTGCTGTATATTTGAACGAATACTGCTCGCTTTGGGTTCGTGGGTAGTCTGTAAAGGCCGCGAGAGTGCCTGTCTTCTCCGCGGCGAAGTAATCAAATTCGGGTAGATAACTCCAATCATAGCTATCGTGATAGTACTCGTAAGCTATGGTATGGCGATTAATCGCGGACAGACTGGTTTCGTCCAGAAATGTATCCAGGCTCACATTTTTTACGTGGCCACTCAGCGGCAGCGATGTCGACCCCGTTCCACCAGCGCTTTGTTGCACGGCATAGGAGCCGATGGCCTGGCCGAGGTAAATCTCGATGTCTTCTGCCTGAGCCTGCCCGCTGAACAGTGTCAGTAGTGCAGTCAGTGTTGTGAACAGGGAACGTTGACGAATGCCCCCGCTCAGACGGGAGCCAAATGGTGCTAGACTGATGAATGCCATAAACCGCTCCATAGTATGTATGGCTCACACAAATGGGCTGTATACTTTGCTGTCCCGTGCGCCTCTTGTGAGCGATCGGCCTGATGTACTGCAGGTTTACGCTGGCATTGCGATGACAAAGCAAATGTTTGAGGCGCTGCACGGTGCGGCTTCTCACTATTCCGTTTCTGCTAGTATGCTGGTGTTTGCATGCCTATATTAAGGAGGACTTCGTGCCGATCGAACCGCTCGTATCAGCCAAGTGGCTGAAGAAGAATCTCGCTAACGTGGTGGTGGTCGACGGTACCTACTACATGCCTGCGTTGAACAAGGATGCGCAACTTGAATACGAAACGGGACACATTCCCGGGGCAGTGCGTTGGGATATCGATCAGATAGCAGACACGGACTCACCGCTCAGCCACATGATGCCCGCTGCCGATCTGGTTGCACGCGAAGCGGGCGCCAGAGGAATCAGCAGTGACACGGCAGTGGTTATCTACGATCAAATGGGGATTTTTTCTGCCGCCAGAGTCTGGTTGACGTTTAAAAGCGCAGGGCACAAGCAAGTGGCGGTGCTCGATGGTGGTTTGCCCGCGTGGCAAGGTGAGCTGGAGCAAGGGCCAGCTGCCGACGTGGCAGCCGTCGAGTATGGACCGGTAACAGCAACTAAAACGACCGTCGACAGGGAAACTGTTTTGTTGGCGCTCGAGGACTATAGCGCCGTAGTGGTTGACGCCAGATCTGCCGATCGATTCGCCGGCATAGCGCCAGAGCCGCGCGCTGGACTTCGCGGCGGTCACATGCCCACGTCAGTTAATCTTCCACATACTGAACTGATCGACGAGTCGGGCAAGTTGAAGTCGCGGGCGGTTTTAAGTGGTGTGTTTCACGATCATGGGGTTGATCTGGAGATGCCCGTGATCACCAGTTGCGGATCGGGCGTTACTGCGTCGATAATAACCTTTGCGCTCGCCTTGGTGGGCAAGCCGTCACTGGTCTATGACGGTTCATGGTCCGAGTGGGGAAACCCCGAACTGGATATGCCGATCATTTCACCTGATTCGGCTCAATGAATTTACTGGATTAAGCAATGATAATTTCAATTATTGGTCTCGCGCTGGGCGCGTTCCTGGGTTACCTCTTAACCGATTTCATGACGTTCCTCGCGCCATTGCGGCAAGCGCTGCGTGGTGTGATAGACAATGGTCGTCAAATGCTTGCCGGCATAACAAGCTCAATGAATCAGGGGCCACTGATTCAGATCGGGGTGATGATTCTGCTGGTTTTACTCGTGTTGTGGTTGATCGGTTTCAGCACGGCGGTCATTTTCGGATTCATCCTCGGCGTGGTTTATAACGATAAGGTCGAGGCCTTGCCGTTCGTATCCGGCCTTGCTGATTCAATCAAGAGCAAGTTGCTTTCGGGCGGCAAAGGCACTGACAACAAAAGCGAGTAAGCCCGGCGAATCAGTGCCTTTTTCTGAATTTGGCAGATCATTAACCAAACACTCGCCTCGTTTAAATCGAATTGCAAAGGAAACAGAACGCTATGCCCGCTCCATACCGCGCCGATCACGTAGGTAGCCTGCTTCGGCCTGATTCTGTCGTTAATGCCCGTGTGCAGCACCTGCAGCAAGGATCGTTGTCGGCGACTGAATTGCGGCAGATCGAAGACGATGCCATTGCCGATGCCGTTGCAATGCAGGAGGCGGCGGGCTTGCAGGCAGTCACAGATGGCGAGTATCGGCGCGCTTTCTGGCATTACGACTTCATGGGCGGACTGACCGGGCTCGATCTCATTTCGCGCGATGAGGAAGAGGGCGTGCAGTTTGATGGCGTCAAGCTGCCCCCGGTTTTTCCGTCTATTACTTCAAAACTCGATTTCCCGGAGGACCATCCGATGCTCGATCACTACCGTTACGTGGCGAGCAAAACCGGCGTGCAGGCCAAGATCTCAATTCCCGGGCCGAGCTGCTGCCATTTTCGCACTGCACCCGCAGATATCAGCCCGCCGGAGTATCGGGATGCGCAGGTTTTGCTCGATGATCTGGGGGCCACCTACGCCAAAGCGGTGGCGGCGTTTTATGCGGCGGGTTGCCGATATCTGCAAATGGACGATATTTTCTTCGCCTACCTGTGTGATCCGAAGCACCGTGCCAGCAAACAGGCAGAGGGGCTCGATCCGGACTGGCTGATCGGCGCCTATGCCGACACGCTGGAAAAGGCCATCGCCAACCGGCCCGCTGACATGACGATTGGCATGCATCTGTGTCGTGGTAATTTTCGCTCAACCCACGCGGCTGAAGGTGCCTACGATCCTGCCGCCGATGCGATCTTCAATCGCACCAGTATCGATGTGTACTTCATGGAATACGATACCGAACGGGCTGGCGGTCTGGAGCCACTGCGTCTGCTGCCCAAGGGCAACAAGCGTGTTATGCCCGGGTTTATCACCACAAAAACCGGTGCGCTGGAGCAGGTTGACGACGTCCGGCGCCAACTCGACAAAGCCGCTCAATTTGTGGCGATCGATCAACTGGGAATCGCGCCACAATGTGGTTTCGCCTCTACCGAGCACGGCAATTCGCTCTCGGCAGACGAGCAGCGGCGCAAGCTGGAGCTCGTGGTTCAGGTGGCCGATAAGGTTTGGGGCGGCGTAGACGCCTGATCCGCCCGCCGTTGAATGATTAGCGCGGTGTTTGGGCTGAATAAATTTTGAGGTCAGCCTCACAAATGGCCGGAACCTTGATAGGTATTCGTCGGCCATCATTAATAAGTGCAGCGATAAGCTAAAACTGGTTGACCTGACGGGCATTGCTGCCTAAAATTAGCGGTTTTGCAATCTGACGGGACCTTTGCGTCCGGGTCTTGCTTGGGAGACATCATGTACGCGGTAATCAAAACCGGCGGAAAACAATATCGGGTCGCCCCCGGCGATCGACTCAAGGTAGAGTCACTGGTAGCCGAACAGGGCTCGACAGTGAGCCTGAGCTCCGTGCTGATGCTGAGCGATGGTGACAACATCACCGTTGGCGCACCGGAGATCGACGGTGCCAGCGTGTCTGCAGAGGTGCTGTCACATGGCCGTGGCAAGAAAATCGAGGTAATCAAGTTCCGTCGCCGCAAGCATTACCGTCGGCAGATGGGCCATCGCCAGAACTTCACCGAACTGAAGATCACCGGCATTACCGGTGGCGACGGCCAGACCATGGCCAGCGCGCCTGTAGTCGCCGAGCCAGTCCCTGCTGCTGAGCCGGCACCAGCTGCCGAAGCTGCACCGGCAGCCACCGCCCCGGCGGCGGAGAGCGGCCCACGATTCAAAGGTCTGGATGCGCCACAGGGCGAAAAGGACGATCTAACCCGTATTAGCGGCATCGGGCCGGTCATTGAGGAAACCCTCAATGAAATGGGTATCTTTCACTATCACCAGATTGCCGCGTTTACCGACGACGACATCGCGATGGTCAACGATGACATCAGCTTTCCGGGGCGCATTGAGCGCGAGGAATGGATCAGCCAGGCCAAAGAGCTTGCCGCAGGCTAGGGCCAGGCTCACATGAGTAGTTAAAAATGGCGCCCCGGGCGCCATTTTTTTTGCCACCTGAGAAAATACCGATTGTTGCCGGAGCGCTAAATATGTTCACCAAAGCTATCACACGAATGCCTTGCGAAAACATGATCCACGGTCTGACCAGTGCTTCACTGGGCGTACCGGACTTCGGGCTGGCGCTGGAGCAGCACGCTGACTACACCAGTGCACTGCGCGAGTGCGGTTTGACAGTTAGCTGCATCGACGCAGACGAGCAGTTTCCCGATAGCACATTCATCGAAGATACCGCGTTGGTGACGTCGCAGTGGGCCATTGTTACGCGCCCAGGTGCCGACAGCCGGCGTGGCGAGACATCAAAGGTGGAGCGCCATTTGTCGACGCATTTTTCCTCGGTGAAGTCGATCACGGCGCCCGGCACACTGGATGCCGGCGACGTCATGATGGTGGGCAGGCATTTTTTCATTGGTCTGTCCGATCGCACCAACCAGGCCGGCGCCAATGCGCTGATCGCGCTGCTGGGCGAACAGGGCTGCACTGGCAGTACCGTCGCCATGCACGAGATGCTGCACCTGAAAACCGGTCTGAGCTACCTCGAGAACAACGTCTTGCTGGTCAGCGGAGAATTTGTCTCGAATCCGATTTTCGATCAGTTCGATTGCATTGAAATCGATCCGGCAGAGAGCTATGCCGCGAACAGCGTATGGATAAACGGCACTGTGCTGGTGCCGTCCGGAAATCCGATCGCAGCCCGCGCAATAGGCGCTGCAGGCTACACGGTCCGTGAGGTTTCAGTGTCGGAGTTTCGCAAGCTGGACGGCGGTCTGAGCTGCCTGTCGCTGCGTTTTTAACGCCGTAGCACTAGTGCTCTGACAACGCTAGAAACTGGAATAGAGTATGGCCTTCGATGTGTCGGCTACGCGCGATATGGATATCACATCCAGACCACTAGAACCGATCGATCGAATAAGGTGCCAGGTCGATATCAGGTTTGCCGCCTGCGATTAGTTGAGCCAGCAATTGCCCGGTTTTCGGGCCGCCGGTCAGGCCCACGTGCTGGTGGCCAAACCCCACGTACAGACCCTGCAATTCCGGCACTTCGCCAATAACCGGGATCGAATCGACGGGCGCTGGTCGGTGACCGAGCCATTCACGCGTCTCGCCCCATTTCAAGCCCGGAATAACGTTGTGGATTTGCCGTTTCAGCAGCTCGATCGGGGCTTTGTTAGCACCGGCGACCAGTCCGCCAAATTCCACCATGCCCGCGATGCGCAAACGACCGTCCATCGGCGTCATGACGAATTTGCCCGAAGCGATCATTGATGGTGCGCGCGGTACGACACTCGGTTCGTAGAGCTCGATGTGATAGCCACGCTCGGCTTCAAGCGGGATGTTGCGTCCCAGCCTCTTTAACAGTTTGGCTGACCACGCGCCCGTGGCCAATACAACGGCGCTGCCGATGATTGATTCGCCACCGGCGCGCACGCCGCTGACATGCCCGTTTTCACGAATCACATCGTCGACATCTGCCTTTATGATTTTTCCGCCGTTGGCCTCGAAGTGGCTGGCCATGTGTTTGACATAGGCCCCCGGGTCGCTGATTCGGCCGTGGTCGCCCACCGCGCATGCAAAACCCAGCTCATCGCCGAAAACAGCGTCGAAGTCGCGAAATGCCGCCCCCTCATATTCAGTCCAGTCAAAACCGTGCGCGCGCCGGGTATCCCAGCCGAAACGATCGGATTCGAAGTGCGCTCTGTCCCGGTAAACATATACATAGGGCTCTTCATTGATCCAGCGCTCGGCGCCAGTGCCCGATGCCAATGCCTGATGGTCGCGCAGGCTGTTGCCGAGAATGGGGGTCAGTGCCGTGGCGATGCGGGCAACCTTTTCTGGCTTGCAGTGCGCAAGATATCTGCCCAGCCACGGTAACATGCGAGGCAGGTAGCTCCAGTTCAGAAACAGTGGCTGATCGCGATCCAGCAGCATTCCGGGTGCCTTGCTGATCAGGCCCGGCACCGTAACCGGCACTACCGAGGCCGAAGCCAGCACCCCGGCATTGCCATAGCTGGTGCCGCCGGCGGGGCCGGCGCGATCGATAATGATTGACTGCCGTCCCGCGCGTTGTAGCCAGATTGCAGTGGCGACGCCCACAATGCCTGCGCCGATAACAATCACCGGCTGGTCGCTTGCGTTTGATGAATCTGTCATTTCTGTCTTTAGTTGTGGCGGCAGCTTCGATTGCGGATATTGTGCGCTAGTCTCGGGGGGAATTCTTCATAGGCAACCGCTCGACTGGCCGGATGCTGGTCAACGGCTTGGTGTGCGCGAGGCAGTTCGACGACCACAGTTATATTGCCATAGAATCGGACTGGGCCAATAAGTTTCGGAGCCAGTGAATGGCAGTGTCGTATAACTTGATTCAGTCAATGCAACGCCGTGTGAATGACAATCCCGCGCTGGTGCACCGGGGGCGTTTTGTCAGCCTGGTTTTCCTGCTGGGGATCGATGAACGGGATTTCCTTGTAACGATTGAGCGTGGTCGCATCACTGATATTGCGCCCCGCGAGCTTGCAACCAGTTCAGGTTGTTTCACCATTCGGGCGCAAGCCAGTACCTGGCTTGAGCACTGGAAACCCGTGCCGGTGCGCGATTACCACGATCTTTTCAGTATGTTGCCTCGGGATCTCGCGCGTATCGATGGCAACCTGTTGCCGCTGATGCAGAATCTCCAGTACTTCAAAGACGTGCTGGCCAGTGTTCGCGAGCCGGGAGTATGCAATGCCGCAGTTTGAGCCTGTAGTCGGGCGCTACTTCTC
>CAKZSB010000412.1 GCA_937920585.1 uncultured Granulosicoccaceae bacterium
GCATTTCATCTGTGAGCAGATACATATGCTCCATCGCCAGTACGGGCAGCTCCACGCCGACCATACGGCCAATCTCGCGCGCCCACAGGCCGCCGGCGTTGACGACGTGCTCGGCATTGACGATGCCCTTTTCAGTCTGTATCAGCCATGTGCCATCGGGTTTTTGCGATAGCGCCTCAACCCGGTTGCGCAGCTCGATGCTGGCGCCCAGGTTTTGCGCCGCTTTGGCATAGGCGTGGGTGGTACCGGATGGGTCGAGATGGCCTTCCACCGGATCCCACAATGCGCCAACGAAGTTGGTTTCATCCATCAGCGGGAACATCGCTTTGGCCTCAGCCGGTGTGATGATCTCGGTTTCCATGCCCAGAGCGCGGCCGGTCGCGTGCACATAGCGTAAAAAGTCCATGCGCTCGGCACTGTCGGCCATCATGACGCCGCCGGTCAGGTGCAGGCCACACGACTGGCCGGAGATCTGCTCCAGCTCTTCGTATAGCGATACGGTGTAGGCCTGCAGCTTGGCGACATTCGGATCGCCGTTCAGGGTGTGAAAGCCTCCGGCGGCATGCCACGACGATCCCGATGTCAGCTCGGATCGTTCAATCAGCAGTGCATCGTTCCAGCCGGCACGCGCCAGATGAAACAACACTGAACAACCGACGACGCCACCGCCAATGACTACGACCTGAGCATGGGTTTGCATGAATAGATACCTGTTTGCTGTGCTCCGTCGTCAGCACCGATAATGTCGTTCGGTGGTTGCTCGAAGCAGTGAAATTTCAGGTGTCTGAAGGTACCATGGATAATTGCGTAGGAAAAAACGCAATTGCGTCTTACCGGCAGGTTCAGGCTGCGTTCTGCCAGCCGTCGCCGGCGATGAGCTGCTCGGGAAGTGGTTGCGGTTTGGCGATGAAATAGCCCTGGGCGAAATCCACGCCCAGATCATGCAGAATTTTCAGCGAGGCTTCGTTTTCAACAAACTCGGCTACGATCTGCTTGCCCATGACTTTGCCAACGGCGTTGATCGCTTTTACAAATTCGCGATGAATCGGGTTGTGATCGATATCGCGGACAAACATGCCGTCGATCTTGATGTAGTCAACCGGCAGTGCCTCAAGGTAACCGAAAGATGAAAAACCACTGCCGAAGTCGTCGAGTGCAACTTGATACGACAGTGCGCGCAAACGTTGCACTGCGGCGTTGGCGTTGTCGCCAGCAATACTGGTTTCGGTGACTTCAAAGCACACGAGACTGGTGGGGACCTGCAGTTTTTGCGTTTGCCGCTCCAGAAACTCCAAAAACACCGTATCACCGATCGAACGCCCCGACAGGTTGATATTGATGCAGTCAAATACATCCAGCCCGTGCCGGTTTTTGTTCAGCCAGTCGAATGTAGAGGAAACTACCCAGCGGTCGACTTTTGAAGCCAGACCGTAGCGCTCGGCAACGTCGAGGAATTTGCCAGGCATCAACACCTCGCCATTCTCATCGAGCATGCGGACCAGTACCTCCCAGCTATGAATCGCCTTGCCGGCAGATTGATCAATTCTGGCAATGGGTTGGTGGTATAGACGAAAGCGTTGTTGTCGCAGTGCGTCGAGAATGGTCTGAACCCATTGCAGGTCAACCTGGCGTGCGGCGATTACACTGTTATCGGTATCGTGAAAATAGACGCGCGCTCCGCCAGCCTGTTTTGCCTGGTAGCATGCTGCATCGGCTATAGTCATCACGGAGTGGCTATTGTGGTCTCCTGGCTCGAACTGCAGCGCGCCAAAGCTGCCGGTTAAGGCATAACGTCGACCGTCGTAGCGAAAGTCGAGTGGCGATAAACGGTCGCAACAGGCTTTGACCAGTTGCCTGAAGTATTCGGCATCGCAATAAGGGGCCAGTATCAGGAATTCGTCGCCGCCGAATCTGGCGAGCAGCGCATCGTCGGGCACGATCGATGACAGCGTGTCGGCAACAAACCTGATCAACGCGTCACCCGCCGCGTGGCCGCCACTGTCGTTGACTATCTTCACCATATCCAGATCAAGGTAACAAAGTCCGTGGCTGCCGGTTTTTGCTGCCAGCAGTTCCTCCAGTTCGTTCTGAAATCCGGTTCGATTGTACAAACCGCTTAAATCATCGTGTGTGGCTCGATGCTGTAACTCCCGTGTCAATCGCGTGGATGCCTCGATTTCCTGGGACAGACGAACATTCGATGCCTGAAGCTCTCTGGTAGCGCGGTGCTTATGGCGCAGGTAGCTTGCCAGCAGTCCGAGCAGCAATGTGATTCCAAGCGCCATCATGATGTAGGCGATATGCAGTCGGCTGCTGAGGGTGTGCTCCTCGGCTTTTTGTAGTGCCGTCAGATGTTCTGCATGCTCAAGCGACACCAGTTCAAGGGCATTGAGGTCGTCGTTGAGTCCGTCGAAGACCGAGCGCACAGCGAAATGTTCCGAAAAGTCTCCCGGTTGCAGCCAGCCGAGCAGGGTCTGCACATAAACCAGCGTGGGTTTGCCGTCGTGTTGCAGTGTTTGCAGTGCGTTCCCGAGTCGACGATATATCGAATCAATGTGTGCGATTGCCAGTGAGGTGGTGTGGTAGTCGGCGAGTGCCGTGTCATCGGTGGTCGACTGGCGACGATACGCCACAATCAGCGACGCCTCGCGCTTTATGGTGCCGGAGTCAGCGTGCGCCAGCAAGGCCTGTCGATGGGGTTCGAGTTCGGCGAATCGATCTCCGTAATGGTATGCCATTGAGGCAAGATCGCGATTGGTGAGTGTGCCGATGCCATTGACAAACTGGCTGGTCGCTTTGAGCAGATTGGTGTGTTCGAGATAGATCGATGTAACCAGCTCCGACATGCTGTCGTGGCGCTGATTCATCAGGTTGTTATTTGCGTTCTGCGGGGAATCGTACAGCGCGATTGCAGCGAGCCAAATGGCCGCCGCAGCGGTGATCACGGCGCCCCCGATCAGACGCGATTCCCCT
>CAKZSB010000413.1 GCA_937920585.1 uncultured Granulosicoccaceae bacterium
CGTCAGATTTGTCGACTGAGCCGCCTGCACCGATTATCGCCAGTGCAAACGATGAGATGTGGCAGATATCGGCTGAAAACGCCGAATTCTATTTGTTGTCGAATGATGGTGATCCAAAACCCTGGATCCGTTCGGCAAAACGTATCGCAGCATCGTTTGACAACACCGATCCACGCCTGGCACGCACGTATTTTCTAAGCGCGCTTGTGGAAACCGATCCGCTGGTTGCCGAACAGCACTACCAACGCGCATTGAAAATACAGACAGCATCTCTTGGCTTATACCACGCAGAAACCGCTCAGACACTGGAAGCGCTGGCGTGGCTGGCCGAGCACGACAAGGATGCGCTGGAAGAAGCTATCAGCCATCAGCGACTGGCACTCAATATATACAGCCGCATTCTGGGCGTTGAAGCAGAAGATACAATGGCGGCTCGGTGGAAACTGCAATATTTCGAGCATCGCCTCTCCGGTACAACCGCCAAGACAGACGAAAAGCGCCGTCTTTTGCCGGCACTGGCCAAATTTGATCGCTAATTCTCACTGCAGCGTTCTAGGTTACGCCTGGTCGAACAACGACCAGGCGCCGACAACGCGCTGAATTACGGGTGACGAGCGATGAAATCTTCCAATGCGCTGATTCGCAATGGACCAGGATTGTTACCCAACAACTCGCCATCCGGTGAAAACAGCAGGTATGTCGGTGTACCCCTGAGGCTCTCTTCAGTTAGTTCAAGGTAGTGTGACGATACAAACAGAAGATCGCCAACCAGTGTCGGAAACGTCACCTTCGTCGTTTCCAGGTACTGTTTGACTTCATCAATGCGCTGAGGCCCATCCAGTGCTATACCTAATACCTCGGCATCTATGTTTTGGTGCTTGTCATGGAAGTCAGATATCAGTGGCTTTTGCTGATGGCAGATATGGCAGTCAGTAGCCCAGATCATCACCAGTAACCATTTGCCAGTGCCGCGATAATCGTCAAGGTCGACCCTCTCGCCAGACAGTTTTTGCAGCTCCATGCCTGCATGAGCTGTTTGAAATCCCAGAAACAATACAATGAGTAGAGACAACAGGTAGCTATGACGGTTTTTCAACATACGGCTCCAAAGATTGAGTTTAAACACAGACCACAAATTCAAGGGTTTGTTGCAAGATATATGAGACCTTCGGGCCGCGATTGTAAGCAATAGTGTCGCAAGGCAAGATGCAAATACGTCGTCACGCTGCGTTTGGCTTTTTCTACCCGCGGGCTGGTTGTCGATTCTGCGTCGTTGCGCTGTTCTCGCTGGCGGTGCTTGCGGCGACGTTGTCAGTTGCAAATACCCCGGCTGGTCAGCTGATCGTAACCGGACTAACACCAGAGCAAGAAGCACAGGTCAGGGGTTTTATCAGCGTACCCGACACAGCAGTTGATTTTGACAACCGCCCACAAATGGCACGTCAGCTCGAACGTGAATCGATCAGGAGTCTGGAAGTACTGGGCTACTATCACGCCAAAGCGCAACTGAAATTCGTTGGTCGTGAGTTCTCAACGATCATGCAACTACGGATTGATCCGGGTGTGCCCACAGTAATCACCGATTTCGAATTTGAACTCGATGGACCAGAAGACGCGATTCACCTGCTCAATCGCACGCGCACACAGCTGCCACTCAAACGCGGTGCGGTACTGAACCATCAGCTTTACGAAGAAAGCAAAAATCTGCTCTTCAACACTGCACGAAATCATGGCTACCTGGAGGCGCACTTTGTAAAGAGCCAGGTATTGGTAAACCGGGACGCGCGCACTGCGCAGATGCACATCAGTCTGCAAACCGGCCCCAGGTATCGACTGGGCAAAATCGATTTCGACACCTCTCTGTTCGATCAAAAGACGATGGAGCGATGGCTGCCGTTCGGCAAGGGCGCATACTATGATGCCGCGCAGCTACACACCCTTTCATACCAATTACAAAAAAGCGGTTACTTCAGCAGCGTCAAGGTCACGCCAGAGCTTTCGCTCGCATCTGATGGCGTCGTGCCGGTTACCGTTGATGTCGAGCCAAAACCGGAAAACCTGCTCAGCATAGGCGCGGGATTTGCCTCCGATACCGGACCAAGGTTACGCGGCAACTGGCTTCGCCCCCATCACAATCGCTTCGGTCATCGCCTCGAATTGAATTCAAGCATTTCCGAACCTCGGCAAGAGCTATCCGCGCACTACTCTATTCCCTACGAACGCCACCCGACAACCAATAGTTTCTCAGCCCGCCTGGGGTTGCAGAATAGTCGTACCGACGATACCTACGCACAGCAACGTAGCGTCGAGATAGCCGATCACCGGCAAGTGGGCCGCGGCTGGCGACGCGATCTGGTATTACGCTGGGAGAGCGAGCGTTTTACCACCGGCGATCGCACTCAACAAACCACACTGCTGTTACCCGGTATCTCCGCTTTCAAAACCACCACTGAAGGCGGGTTATATCCAAAATCAGGCACTCAACTACATGCCCGGGTTCTGGCGGGCGGGACAGACTTTCACTCCGATATCAATTTGCAACACTTTACTGCGTCCGCAAAAGTTCTGCATCAATTCAAACGCCGACACGACATCATTGCAAGAACAGAAATAGGCGCAATAGTCACCAACGATTTTGAACGGGTTCCTGTCAGCCATCGATTTTTCGCCGGTGGGCACAGCAGCATAAGAGGCTTCGCATTTCAGTCAATCTCTCCGCTGGATAGCAACGGGGCTTTAGCCGGCGGACGGTTTCTGACAACCGCCTCCTTTGAATACAACTACTCTTTCCTGCCTGACTGGTCAGTCGCAGGTTTCATCGATACGGGGCGTGCATACAACGATTCATCGGCACCGTTCCACACTGGAATCGGCACAGGAATTCGCTGGCGCTCGCCAATCGGACCGGTGCGAATGGATCTGGCATCCGGCATCGATTCCGACACTATTCGTTTTCACCTCGCCATCGGCCCACAGTTTTGATCGTCCGAATCTGCAGACTGCTGACGCAGACTGGCGCCGCCCTGTTGGTCGTCGGTTTTTTCGTCGTCGTGGGCGCGATTTTTACCCCGACCGGCAGCCTGGAACTGCTGAAGAAACTCGCCGAGTCAACACCCGGACTGGAGTTGACCTATCGCAAGGGCACACTGAGCGATCGCGTGGTACTGGACAAACTGTACTGGCAGGCCGCCAACGGCACAACGGTAACAGCAAGGGACCTTGACGCCGGCTGGAAACTGACCTGTTGGAGCCAAAAGGTTATCTGCCTGCGCGAGACAAAAGTTGCACGCATGGTAGTCAAGATTCCCGAGTCCGGAAACGCTGAAGGTCAGGATGTCACCCTGCCCGCTATCCGAATACCAATCCCGATAGAAGCGCGCTCGCTGAAGATTGATCATCTGGAAATTCACAAGTTCGGTTCTGAACCGGTGGTGTTTCAGAATATTCAACTCAGTGCCTTCTGGCTCCATAACGAAATCAAAGTCAGCGAGTTTTCGCTCGACTGGCTTAACCTGAACCTTCGCGGCGAGGGATCAATCGATTTCCAGGGCCAGTATCCGCTCGAATTCACAATGTCAGTGATCAACCCTGATTCCAGCCCCAACACCCAACTGACAGCTCACGCAAAGATCTCTGGCACAGTGGATACAATAAAGATAAATGCTACTTTGGAAGAACCCTTCGCAGCATCGACTGTTGGAACCGTTCTTCCATTCGACAAAACCACACCACTGAACGATTTCTACCTGAGCTGGGAAAACGCCTTCTGGCCATTGACGGGTGAACAGGGTATTCGAAGTGCCAATGGATCGGCCAGATTTTCTGGCAACTACCAAAACGTATTTATCTCCACTAAAGGTCAGTTGACACACCCTGCTCTTCCTGACTCGCAGCTGAAAATATTTGGCATACTGCAGCGAACCGGAATAGATATAGACTCCGGCATTGCTGAAACACTCGGTGGCACAATCGAATTAAACGGTGCTGTGCAATGGCAGGATAGTATCGACTGGAATCTGCAATTGCAGGCCGCCAATATCTCACCTGATGAATTCTGGCCAGTCCCTGTGTCAGATGTAGACGCAGAGGCGCTGTTCGCAGGGAATTTCCACAACGATAAAATTCAGTTTGGTGTCAGCCGCGTCGACGGCACTCTCAACTACAACGACACACCACTAACGATTAACGGCAATCTGAATAAAGACCAGAACAACGCCTGGCATTTCGACAACCTCGCCGCCACTACAACTGACAGCGAAGTCAGGTTGAACGGCACACTGGGCGAGCACTCATCTGCTACGGCCGCCGTCTTAGTCAACAGTGAGATGCTCAGCGCAAGTGTCAATGGCATGGTTCAAGGCCGTGTGGACGTATCCGGCAACTGGCAGTCGCCAACCCTCACTGGCACGCTGCAAGGCAGTTCACTTACCTTTGCACAATACTCCCTTGAAAATGCGACCATCGATTTTTCAATCCATGAACTGCTGCGGGAACAATCGACAATTAGTCTGACAGCACAGCACATCAGTTTTAACGATCACAGCATGACTGCGGCGACGGCCTCGTTCAATGGCCGTCTGGGCACACACGATTTACAGGCCGCTGCCCAATCCGAAACACTTGGCACCATTGCACTGGCGGCTACCGGTCATTTCAATGACGCACAAAACTGGAGCGGCACGCTGCAACAGGCCAGCGCCACACCGGATAGTTATCAGGTTAATCTGGTTGCCCCTGTCAATATTGACTACGAGGGTCAAACCCGACTACTCGCCGTTGCTCCCCACTGCTGGCAGTTCAACGAAACATCATTGTGCGTTGATGAGCCGGCTATTATTGGCCAGCAGGGGAACATAAGTTTCCACAGCGAAAATCTTAATTTGTCCCCGTTAAGTGCCATGTTGCCCGCACACATTAATTTGAGCGGCAATGTCGATTCGCGAGGTCGAGTAACCTGGCAAGATCCGGGGCAACCTGTCATCGCACTGGATTCATTTGTTCAGCGCGCCGAACTGATCATTGATCAAGGCATCCAGAGAGCGCCTGTCGCGCTGGATTTTGACAACGCAAAACTACTCGTGGACACCAACAAGGGAATAATAAAATCACAACTGAGCTTTGAATCAAGGCAACTGGGCTCCGTATCGACGGTGGCACACATCAATACACTCGCACCTGATTACCCTGTTTGGGGCGATTTGAAAATCAGCAACGCCGACAGCAGCTGGCTGCAACCCCACACGGACGGCATTCGAAAACTACGCGGTTCCGCAAATGGTGATGTCGAGCTGGCCGGCACCCTGGCACATCCTCTCATTCAGGGTGAGGTCAATTTCGTTTCTGTCGGATTCGAATCAGATGCGTTGCAAACACCGGTGACAGATCTGGGTGCCAGAATCAATTTTTCAGGTTCCAATGCTACTTTTACCGGCTCCGCCATCACCGCCGGTGCACCAGTGGAATTCTCCGGCGGTGCCGCGTTCGGCCCAACCGGGCTCACCCTCGACACCACCCTCGCAGCACAAGGTATTAACCTGTCAAACGAGTATATTGACCAGGCCAGTCTGGACGCCGAGTTCAGAATCCGGATCGCCGAATCGCAAATCGATACGTCAGGGAGCGTCACCGTTAACAGCGGAACGATTCAGTTCGGCGACCCGGAGACCAATAGCCTGCAACACTCAAGCGATGTAATAGTCCTGCAGGAGATCGCTGCGAGCGATGAGGCAGCACCGGCGATACTCAAGGTCAGCGCAGGGGTCGATGTCAGCTTGGGCGACGAGGTCCGCTTTCGCGGATGGGGACTCGATGCAAAGTTACTCGGCTCTGTGCAAGCCCATCTCTCGAGCGACAAACCGCCTCAGGTCGTCGGTGAAATCACGATCGATAAAGGCACCTATCGCTCCTACGGCCAGGATCTTGCGATTCGCAACGGCAAGATTCATTTTATCGGACCACCGGGACAGGCGGCCTTGACTGCTGAGGCCATCCGCCAGCAAGACACACTCACTGCGGGTCTGCGGCTGGAGGGATCAATCCAGGCGCCAACCGCAACGCTGTTTTCCGAACCCGCACTACCCGATGAAGAAATACTCTCTTATCTTGTGCTCGGCCGCTCACTGGATGATCGATCAGATCGCCAGGCGCAGCTACTCGCCAACGCCGCGTTGTATGTAGGTCTTCGCAATGGCCAGACAATCTCCGACAACATCGCAAAAATTTTTGGTATTGAAGATTTTTACGTCACCGCCACTGGCAGTGGTGACCACACCCAGCTAATGGTCAGCGGAAGACTGACCAATCGCCTGTTGCTGCGCTATGGCATTGGTATTTTCACGCCAATCAACACACTCTATCTGCGCTATGACCTGGCCGAACGCCTTTATGTCGAATCGACGCGCGGCATCGAACGAGCCGTTGATCTCTATTATTCATTCGAATTTTGAGTTAACGATTACACTACCCCTTCGGCACGCAACTGCTCAATTGCATCGGCGTCAAGACTTAACAGATCGGCGAGAATCTGGTCGGTGTGTTCTCCCAGCGCAGGCCCACCCGAATCGGTTCGACCGGGGGTGTCGGTGAGACGCGGATGGATCGCAGGCACAACGACTGACTCGGAATCACCGGGTACTGCCTCAAACAAACCGCGCGCTTTGTAGTGCTCATCCTCGAACATATCAGACACACTGTAAATCGGTCCGGATGGTACTTCGGCTTCTTCAAGCGCATTCAGCACCTGCTCGCTGGTGACCGATGAGGTCCACTCGCCTATCGCCTTGTCTATTTCCTGTTCGTGCTCAACACGACCGATGTTGTCGCTCAATCTTGGATCATCGGCCAGATCCGGACGACCGGCAGTTTTCATCAGGCGACGGTAAATTGAATCGCCATTGCCGCCGATGACGACGTATTTATCGTCACTGCACTTATAGGTGTTGGTCGGGACAATGCCGGTGATGGTTGAACCCGACGGTTCGCGCACAAGCCCGGCGCCGGAATATTCGGGTACGACCGCCTCCAACGTGTTGAATACCGATTCGAAAATGGACACGTCGACCACCTGGCCGTTGCCCGTCTTACCTCGACTGAGCAGCGCCAGCAAAACCCCGATCATCGAGTGCATCCCTGCCAGCGTATCGCCAAGACTGAGATTAGGTCGCACCGGCGGGCGATCCGCATAGCCATTGACATACCGAAACCCACCATAGGCCTCACACGCAGAAGCATAGCCAGGCCGATGTGCACGCGGTCCGGTCTGGCCATAACCGCTGACGCGAGAAAAGATCACATCTGGTTTTTGCGCGCGGATTTCGTCAGGCCCCAGGCCCCATTTCTCCAGCGTGCCTGGTCGAAAGTTCTCGAGCACCACGTCAGATTGCAGCATCAGATCGCGAACAATTTCGCGCCCCCGATCCGATTTAAGATTAACGGTAACTGATTTCTTGTTTCTACCAACGCTACGCCACCACCATGAGGTACCGTCTTTGTCGAGCGCTCGCCAGTGGCGAATCGGATCGCCCTTGCCTGGCGTTTCAATCTTGACGACCTCGGCACCAAAGTAGGCCAGCATAGAACCGGCGTGCGGGCCGGCAATCAGTTGCCCAAGTTCCAGCACGCGTACACCAGCGAGCGGTCTGTTGTCTTTGACTTCGTCTGTCATCTCAATCTCGTGTTCAGGTCGCTGGCAAGTTTACCAGTAAGCGACATTGACTTATATGCACGCGTGCAATGAGCACAGATCAATGTGCTCAAGCTGGCGCTTAAACTACACCGGATACGCGCTATCATGCGATGCACTCACGCGACATTTAGCGGTGCCAAGCCAAAGCCGCAGACCCAAGGCGAGCACTCTGGCGTACAGCGCAGACTATCGAGGCCAACATGCAAAAAGCCCCTTTCGACAGCGACAACCAGTATGAACAAGATCTCGATCAGGGAGCGGCCAACTACCAGCCGCTCACGCCACTGGGGTTTCTCGATCGCGCCGCCGATGTCTATCCCGATCATCCGGCGATCATTTACGAAGCTGAAACCAGAACCTGGCAACAGACTCGCGAACGCTGCCGGAGACTGGCCAGCGCGCTACGCAACATCGGTGTAAAAAAAGGTGACACAGTGTCGGTTATGGCGCCCAACACGCCGGCCAGCTACGAAGCTCACTTTGGCATTCCAATGACGGGCGCCGTGCTCAACGCGCTCAACACGCGCCTGGATTCAGGCGGAATCGAGTTTATCTTGCGCCACGCACAGGTCAGTGTGCTGCTAACCGATACCGCTTTTGCACCGGTTATAGCCAAAGCCCTTGAAGGGCTGGAACAGCGCCCGATCGTAATCGATATAGATGATCCGGCCGCCGGAGGCGAAAGGCTCGGCACAATCGAATACGAGGAATTCCTGGCCACAGGTGATCCACAAGCCGCCTGGCAGCCACCTTCCGATGAGTGGGATGCGATCAGCCTGAACTACACGTCAGGCACTACGGGCAATCCGAAAGGCGTTGTCTATCACCATCGCGGCGCCTATCTGAACGCATTGAGCAACGTCACCGGCTGGGAGATGGCACACCACCCTCGCTACCTCTGGACACTGCCAATGTTTCACTGCAACGGATGGTGCTTTCCGTGGACGCTGGCGGCAATCGCCGGCACCAGCATTTGCACACGTAGTTTTACCGGCCCTTCTATCCATCGGTCAATCACCGATCACCACGTCACTCACCTGTGCGGCGCTCCGATTGTATTGAGTATGATCCTTAACACACCCACAGCCGATCGTTGCAACACAAGTAACCCGGTGAAATTCATGACGGCCGCCGCGCCGCCGCCCGCAGCGATTCTTCAGCAGGTAGAGGCGATGGGCTTCGACATTACCCATGTGTACGGCCTGACCGAGACCTACGGCCCGGCGGTCATGTGTGCCTGGAAAAACCAGTGGAATGAACAGCAACCACTCGAGCGCGCGCGTCTGAAATCGCGCCAGGGGGTGCGCTACCATGCCCTCGATCACCTGGATGTAATGGATCCGGACACGATGAAACCTGTCCCGAGAGATGGAAAAACGGTTGGTGAGGTGATGTTTCGCGGCAATATTGTCATGCGCGGGTACCTGAAAAATCCCGTGCAGACGCGCGAATCATTCAGCGATGGCTGGTTTCACTCCGGTGATCTGGCCGTGATGGATCCCGATGGCTATCTGCGTATCACTGATCGATCAAAAGACGTCATTATCTCGGGCGGGGAAAATATCTCGTCGATCGAAGTAGAAGACACGCTGTACCTGCACGAGGACGTGCTCGAGGCTGCAGTTGTCGCCATGGACGATGAAAAGTGGGGGGAGACGCCCTGCGCTTTCGTCAAACTGCGCGATGGCAGCACGCTGACAGAGGGACAGCTGATCGAGTGGTGCCGAGGCGGGATGGCTCATTTCAAGTGCCCGACACGGGTGGTGTTCACAGAATTACCAAAAACCTCAACCGGGAAAATCCAGAAGTTTGCACTGCGTAAACAGGCTGAGACGTTGTGTTGATACGATGAGTCAAATTGCAGTCTGGCAATTGGCGGCTCTTAGCCTCCTCAGCGTCCACCAGAACTAACCCTTTTATCCATCTGATAAATATAGCTTTATAGGGTTTTACAGATAGAAAATGAGCGAACCTGAAGCGATTCATTCATTGAAAGATTACACAGAACTGTTACTATTTCGCCACTAATAGGATGGCTACGGAAACATTCCTGTAAAACCTGTCAATTATATGACGCTCTGCGAAGAACTCGCTCAATTCGTTTTGTATTCTTCGTTCTGATAGCGCGATGCTGACCGGTATCGCGCAGCCAGGTTACTGTGTACTCGCAACGCCAGACGGAATGGCCTGCGGGTGCTTGGACGTATAGTTTGGACTTCTGCAATGCATGAATCTCAATTGTCAAACACGGGTCAGCGACGGCCACAACCTCGCAGCCGCTCCTATGATGAGCGCAGAACCCTGTTCTTTGACCCGAGCGGCAGCAACAGCGATCTCGTGTCAGCGATCGAGAAATCCAGCTGGCGAGTCGATCTGGCCACCTCCCTCGAGGCCGCCGAGAAGCTGCTGTACAACACCGAATACAAAGTCGCGGTGATTACGCTGCAAAGTACGGATCTCGAACGCATAGAACAAATCGAGAGTATGCTGAATCGCCACCCTCTGCACTGGGTAGCGGTCGTCGGCCCGGACGTCGTGGAAGACGACTTCACCGCCGGACTGATATCCGACCACTGTTACGACTATTACACCTTGCCCTGTGACACTCGCCAGCTTATCGGCACGCTCGGCCACGCCTTTGGTATGTCGCTGCTGCGACCAGCCTCTGCACTGCCCGAACCCAAAGCCGATGCCAGCACCCACATGGTTGGCAACAGTGAAAGCATGCGCAACCTTCACGCAACCATCAAGAAGTCTGCGCGGGTGGAAGCGCCGGTGATGATCACTGGCGAAACGGGTACTGGAAAAGAACTGGTTGGCCGCGCGCTGCACAATCAATCGCCGCGCAGCAATAATCCGTTTGTCACAGTGAGTTGCGCCACCGTTCCGGCTGGCAGTATCAGCGAGGAGCTTTTTGGCATCGAACGCGACGGTGTATCCAGGAAAGGCAAAATTGAATTGGCACACACCGGATCTTTGTTTCTCGATTCAGTGACTGACCTGCCGGCAGAACAACAAATGCTGTTGTTGCGGTTCCTGCAGAATGGTGCTGTTGAACGTCTGAACGGCACACAGATGATCCCGGTAGATGTGCGCATCATCACCTCGAGCAACAGCAACATCGATGAAGCGGTTAAAAATGGCCAGTTTCGCGAAGACCTGTACTATCGCCTCAATATCCTTCATATCGAAATACCAGCGCTTCGCGATCGCCTCGGCGATGTCGACAACCTGGCGCAGTATTTTTTCAACAAGTTTGCAACGGAAACACCAGGTCGCATCAAAGGCTTTTCTCAACAAGCGAAAATTGCCATGCATCAGCACCCCTGGTCTGGCAACGTCCGAGAGCTCCTCAATCGCGTTCGACAGGCAATGGTGATGTGTGAGGGCAGCCTTATCCAGCCAGTGGATCTGGGTTTAAACGCAGGCCCCGGCCAGGAGATGGATCACAATATCCCAACCAATCTCGACGAGGTGCGCGCCAAAGCCGAGGGCGAATTTATTCGCAATGCACTGGAGCGCAACTACAACAACGTAACGGAAACTGCCGCACAACTGGGCGTTTCGCGGGTAACGCTCTACCGACTCATGAAGAAGTACGGGGTAACCATTGCAGGCGGTGGAAGACGCAAATCCACCTCAAGCTAGGCCAGAGCTTACTGGCCTGCCTCAAGGCTATAAGCCGCAGGCTATAGAAAACGTTTGGCCAGCGCTTTGGCGGCAATCTGCTCGACGCTTCGAACGATCGCCTGACTCGTCGCGAATCCCACCTTTTCCGACAGCGTTTTACGCTGCTCGTACTTCACTCGAAACACGTCGGCCTGATCGCAGGCGTCGACAATATATTCATCACTGGTACCCAGTTCATCAACCAGTTTGCGAGCCATCGCAGCCTCACCGCTCCAGACTTCACCGGTAGACACCTCGGCGATGTTGGTCTGCGGGCGAAAGCGCGAGATGAAATTTTTGAACTGCGAGTGAATCTCTTCGAGCTCGGCGAGAAATTTCTCACGCCCCTTGTCGGTATTCTCGCCCATTACCGTCAACGTGCGTTTGTACTCACCGGCTGTCATCAGCTCGACATCGATATCGTATCGCTTGAGCAATCGATGGACGTTCGGAATCTGCGCCATGACACCGATGGAGCCAACCAGTGCAAAAGGTGCGGCACGAATTTTATCTGCCACGCAGGCCATCAGGTAACCACCGCTGGCCGCAACTTTATCGACACAGACAGTTAGTGAGACATTTCGATCCCTGATTCTCTGCAACTGGCTGGCCGCCAGGCCATAGCCGTGCACCGTGCCGCCGCCACTTTCAACTCGCACCACTACTTCGTCATAGGTGTCCGCAAGTGACAGCACAGCGGTGATTTCCCGCCGCAGCGCACTCACCTGAGAAGCGCGAATGTCTCCTTCAAAGTCGATCAGGTAAAGTCGCCTGCGACGTTTTTCATCGACAACTGTCGTACCGTCACCGCGTTTTTTCGCCGCCCTTTTGGCGGCGGCCTTGCGCGCTTTGGCGGCAACCTTTTCCTGTTTGTTCTTTTTCTTTACCGATGCCTTGTAATCAGCCGGATCGAGCACGCAGGCGTGCATCACCTCGCGACTCTGCTCGAGCACCTCGTTTAACCGAGTCACTTCTATCGTGCCTCGATCACTACTGCGTGATCGCCCGCCAACCGATGCAACCAACACGATCAATACACCCACGGCCAACAATATGGTCAACAGCTTCGCAAAGAAAAGCCCATAGCTAAATAGAAACTCGCCCACTCTTATGCCTCTTCCGAATTAGGGATAACAACTGCCCGTCTGATCGACACCAAACAATCCGGTGCATGGGCTATTGATGATACAAAAACCAACATTGGTGAATTCTCCGATTGCGGGCAAAGTCGCGTTGCAGGCTCCATTGGCTGCGGTCCTGTACGCGGTATTTTTTCGCCAGACCTTCCGCCAATCGAAAACGACGAAAATTAGTTGAAAAAACGAGCACACCATCCTTGCCAAGTATAGCCATACAATCGTTGATCATCGACTCGTGGTCGCGCTGCACATCCCAATCGCCCTCCATGCGCGCCGAATTCGAGAATGTGGGTGGATCCAGAAAAATGATATCGAACAGTGGTTGCCGACTGGCCGGATAACGCTCCACCCACTCTCGCCCGTCTGCAGCCACCAGCTGATGTTGCGGCCCCGAAATATTATTGAGATCAAAATTGCGCTGCGCCCATTCCAGATATCGCTTCGACAAATCAACGCTGACGCTGCTATCCGCCCCACCCTCAATCGCATGAACAGACGCGGTCGCGGTATAACAATATAAGTTGAGAAAACGCTTGCCGCTGGATTGCTGGCCAAACCAGGTTCTGATTTTTCGATGATCGATAAAAAGACCGGTATCCAGGTAATCGTGAATATTCACCAGCAGCCGGCAGCCTGATTCTTCAACCGGCTCGAACTGCTCGCGTTTTTGGAGCCGCTGGTATTGCTCACCCGAACGTTGTTGCGCACGACGTTTAACGGCCAGATCTTCTGTCGCGCAACCCGTTACCTCGGCGACAACCCTGGCAGCAGCCTGCAGACGCTGATGGGCAATCGTCGGGTCAATCTGCGCAGGTGCTTTGTACTCCTGCATACTGACCAGCGTTCGATCGGCGTGATATAGATCGACTGCGAATGAAAAGTCCGGCAGATCAGCATCATAAATACGATAGTTGGACACCCCGGCTGATTTTGCCCAACCCTTTAACTGGCGCATATTCTTGCGCAGGCGGTTGCCGAATTGTTCGGCTCCAGGCACTGGTTCCTGCATATTTTCGGGTGTGGCAGAGGCGATCGACAACGTCGGTATTTCAGTCAGGTACAACTGACAGTCAATGCCGCCATTACTGCAGGCCAGTATGCTTTTGCGCGCAAATCCTGTTCGGTGAATCGGGTTGCCACTGGCAGTGAACAGTGCGATTGTGCAGCCGGCCGCTCGCCGTTTCGCAGCCTTGCCAAAGCGGGTATAGAAAACCGCCTCGTTGTCTGCAACATCCAGGCGCTCGCCATACGGCGGGTTAACGACAACCAACCCCGGTTTTTCCAGCAACATATCGGTAGCCGCAAAGAAATCCACCTGCTCGATTTTTATCGCATCAGCCAGACCGGCGATGCCGACATTCTGCCTGGCAGCCTGACATGCGCGCGGATCGGAATCGAAACCCGCAATCCCCGGAATGCGGTTACGACCATCATCTCGGCGTTGTCGCGCCTCTTCGCGCAAGGCAGACCATACGTCCTGATCGTGACCAGACCAGCCCATAAAACCGAAATGTTCGGCCATTAAGCCAGGCGCTATATCACCTGCAATCATCGCAGCCTCAACCAAAAAAGTACCAGAACCACACATTGGATCGCAAAGCGGCTGACCGCGCTCAGCCATCTTCTTCCAACCGGCTGAAAGTAGTATCGCTGCCGCCAGGTTCTCACGCAGTGGCGCGGTAACGCCCTTAGCCCGATAGCCACGCTGATGCAGACTGTGCCCGGCCAGATCAACGCTAACTCTGGCCCGGTTTTTAAACAGATAAACATTGATCCTCAGATCGGGTTGCTCTCGATCCACACTGGGTCGCTCACCCGTGACTTCCCGGAGTCTATCGACGATGGCATCTTTGGTCAGTTGTGCGCCATAGCGTGTATGTGTGATGCAGGATTGCGCCGAGAAAAAATCAACCGCGATGGTCGCACCCGGCTTGATGTGCTCCTCCCACGCAAACTCACGCAAGGCCTGATAGTAGTTTTTTTCGTCTGCTACTCGCGCGGCCGTGAGTGGAAACAACACCCGGTTTGCCACCCGAGACCACAGGCAGATTCGATAGAGGGAGGGCAGTTCAGCGGCGCACTCCACGCCAGACGCACGCGTTCGAACCTTCGTGCAGCCGAGGTCGACAAGCTCTGTATGCAGAAGTTTTTCGAGCCCGGCAGGGCACGTGACAAAGCAGATTTTCGACATGAAAAACAGGCGGACAAAGGCCAGTCAGCCTAACCTGCACACAGGAGCAGGTAAAGTGGAATATGCACACATGGCAAGTGTTTAAGGAAGCCACCCTGTGGCTGGCAACCTTATGCGTCGCACGCTTGCCTGCCCTTACGTGGTCGCTAAGAGCCGTTGCTGACCAGCGACAAACTGCCTGGCGGCTGCGCATCGGCCGCTACCTGCACTGGTCCGGCAGACAGGCGGCTATAGGTCTGTGTTATCTCCCGCAACCGGTTTGTATGGTTGTCGTTGAGTTGAGACCAGTCAAATCGCCAGCTCCAGTTGCCGGTCGTTGTACCGGGCAGATTCATTCGATGGCCCGCACCGAGACCGAGAATATCCTGCATCGGTAGAATTGTCGTGTTGGCTACAGACATCATGGCACTGCGGATCATTGGCCAGGGCAGATCGCTATGATCACCACATTGCAGATAGCTGCGGACCCGGTGCTGTTCTTCGGCGCTGGCAGACTGATACCATGACAGTGTCGTATCGTTATCGTGAGTGCCTGTATAGGCGACCATATCCGCCGTGTGATTGTGCGGAAGGTGTGCGTTGTCCACATCGCCGTCGAAAGCAAACTGCAGCACCTTCATGCCGGGCAGTGAGAATTTTCGACGCAGATCGTCAACCGCATGGGTGATAATGCCCAGATCCTCTGCGACCAGCGGCAAGTCGTTGAACTCTTGTTGAATGGCCTCCAGCAATTCCGCGCCCGGCGCCTTGCGCCAGCTTCCGTCCATTGCGGTGGGAGATGATTCGGGAATTTCCCAATAGGATTCGAGACCACGAAAGTGATCGATGCGCACAATATCGAACAACTCAAATTGTGTGCGCAGACGATCCAGCCACCAGCTAAATCCATCTTGCTTTAACCGTTGCCAGTCATAGAGCGGATTGCCCCAGCGCTG
>CAKZSB010000414.1 GCA_937920585.1 uncultured Granulosicoccaceae bacterium
TGACCAAAATGAACCGAATAGTACGGCAAGCCATCGTGGTCGAATGCCTCGACAGTGAAACCCAGTTGCCGATAAAAATCGCGCATGGCCTCCACGTTGGCAATCGGCACGGCAACGTGATCGAAACCCAGAATACTCATTGCAACGCCCCTTAGAACAGTGACGCTGTATTGTGAATGCAGCACTGCCTTTGCCGCAATTAAAAAAGCCCACGTCCGTTGTGGGCTTTCTGGCATCCTGCCAATGACGACCCCGCTGGCTCCCTGCCAAAACGTAATCGCCTGCTCCCTGTTGTCAACTCACCCAAGCCTTCCTGGCTTTATGAAAATTGTCTCCCTGCCACCTCTCCCTGAGGCTTTGCTGACCACGAACACACAATACCTGAAGCGTTCTCTTGCGGCGTGCGGTGCATTACCTGATAAAACCGGTATTAGTACCTGAAACGCGCGCCCGGGTTATTCATAAACGGGAGCGCGAGACACCACCCGTTTTGAATGACTGGTGCTAGGGCTTCAGGTCCTCTGGCAGTGTTTGTTGCAGCGAGTCAAGCTGATAGAACTTCTGGTGCCAGCCGGCCAGCACAGGTGCCGCAGCGCGCCAGTTGTCATCTGCGTAGCGAAAGTCGAGATAGCCCAGCGCAATGGCGACAGACACGGTACCGATGTCGATGCGGTCGTCGAGTGTACCGGCCTCTGCTTCCAGTGCGCTTACCGCGCGCATGAACTTACCCTTCTGGGCGGCGACCCAATCGGCCCACTGCAAAGCCTGTGGGCGCACAAAAGTTTCATAGCGTGCCAGAATCGCGGCATCGCAAATACCATCGGCGAGCGCCTGAAGCCGCAACGCATTCCAGCGCGCAGGGCCGGAGGCGGGAAACATTTTTCCCTCGCCGAGGGTATCGAGATATTCGCAAATCACCCGCGAGTCATACAGAACCGATCCCACATCGGTCACCAGCGCAGGAATTTTGCCAAGCGGATTGTCAGCGTTTAGCGCGTCACTCGGGTTCACTGGCGTCAACAACACCGGCGCAATATCTATACGATCGCGAATACCATTCTCCATCGCCACCACGATCGATTTGCGTACATAAGGTGACGCAGGGTTGAAAAACAGTTTCATTGATATCCCTCCCGGGGCTTTGCGTGTGACCCGTCATTCTACGCAAGAAACAGCCGTTAAACCGCCTGGCACCGTGTTTCAACCTGTGCTGGTCAGGCCGCCGCCCGTCCAGCAGCAGAGCGCGCCAGCGCACCTAACCGCTGCGTGCTGATTACTGTGAATATCGTCAGCACAGAGGCCAGTGCCGCGATGAAAAAAACTGCATTGGCCTGGCCCTGATCGAGCAGATAACCGAACAGCGGCGGAGCGATGATGCCGCCAATGTTGAATCCGGTTGCGACAAAACCGAATACCTTGCCAGTCTGGCCCTCGGGGGTGATAGAGCGAATCAGCATGTCGCGCGAAGGTGATACCGCACCAGAGAAAAACCCGCCAATCGCAAAAAACACAATAACCCACAAGGTGCTCGGCGCCGCCAATGCTGCAGCCACAATGGCAACGGCGATAATCACAAAACACAGCGCGGCAAATCCGGCGTGATTGCTGCGGCTGTCGGCGATTCTGCCACCACACAGTACACCGATGGGTGAGGCAAACAGCCAGGCCGAGATCAGGCTGCCGGCAAACAGGGTGGTCATACCATATTCAACGTGCAGCGCAGACACGCCAAAACCGGTGACGCCGCGACTGATCATAGCGATACCGACAAAAAACAGCAGGCCCATCAATATCGGCGCACTGAACAACAGCGCCATGCCTGCATCACCGGTGCGGCGCTTCTGTGTGCCATCAGTAGCGGCGATGCCGCTTAGTGCCGAGCGGCGCAACAGCAGTGCTGCAGCCACCACCACACCTGCCAGTCCGCACACAACGAGTGCGGCTTTCCAGCCAACAACAGCGGCGATCAGCAACACCGAGACCGGACCGACGGCATCACCCAGATAGCCCGCCGCCGTGTGATAGGAAAAAGCGCGCCCCATTTTCGATGGCTTGACGATCGCATTAAGAATTGAGTAGTCGGCCGGGTGATAAACCGAGTTGGCGATGCCGGCAATACCCAGCAACAACACAAACCAGAACCAGGTATCGACGAAGCCAATCAACGCAAATGCCAGCCCCTCGATCGCAAGCCCCAGTATCAGGATTCCCGCCGCACCATAGCGATCGACCAGAAAACCCATCGGCGCCTGGGTGAAGCCTGAGAGCAAACTGAATATTGTCAGTCCAATGCCGATTTCGGTGTAGCCAACACCCAGATGTTCAGCCAGCAACGGGAAAAGGGGGGCGAGTAACAACAAATAGAAATGACTGAAAAAATGTGCAACGCATACCAGCGCGACCGCAAGGCTATTGCCTCGCGACTCATCAGCCGATGGAGACGCTGCAGCCGCCATTCGCCCTATTCTTCCGAGCCCGCAAGATTGCGCTCAAACAGTGCGAATACCTTATCCCAGCTCAATTCTGCCGCTGCGGGATCGTAGGGTGCACGCTCCACAAACGAGTAACCGTGATCAACACCTTCAAACACATCCATTTCGTAGCGTAAGTTGGCATCGTCGAGGGCGGTGCGAAATGTTTGAATATAGTCCGCCGGCGTGTACTGATCCAGCGCACCAAAACCATAGTAGAGCTCGGCAGTGATACCGGATAAATGCAGATGCGGTGAGTCCTCATCGTCGGTGACAAGCCGGGTGCCATAGAGCGATGCGGCACAGGCAAAACGATCCGGGAACTTTCGCGCTGTCGTCGTGATAAACCGGCCGCTCATGCAGAAACCGACGCTGCCGAAGGCACCGGGTAGCACGGCGCGGTGACCTTCCAGATAACCAATCATCGCGGCGGTTACATCGTTGATGTCGCCATCGGTCAGGCCGTGGTAGGCCTGCAGAATGACACCGGTCATCGCATCGGTACGATGCGCGGTGTCGAAGCGAAGTGTGCCGTAGCGATGATACAGGTCGGGCAGGATGCAGGCATATCCCTGCTTGGCGATACGGCGCGCCATATTGCGCAGTTCTTCACGAATACCCGGCGCATCCATATAAAACACGATGGCCGGCCACTCCTGCTGATCATCGGGTGCTACAAAGAAGCTTGGAATGATGCCGTTCTTGCTGGTGACATCAACAGATTGTTCGAACATGGATTATTTCGCCTGGTGAATTGGTGCTTCGACCACAGCAGGGTCGCCGGTCGAGGTTTTGATTTGTTCAAGTTTTGCCGCCAGCGCCACGCCATCTGCGTTGGCCAGCGCGAGTGATATCAGCTCGCGCAGTGTGTCAGCGGCATCGGTTTGCGAGCGCAAGCGGGGAACGATATCCAGCAATTGCGAAAACCTGGAGTGTCCGCGTTCGTGGGTATCACTATAACCTTTGATCAGGCGGCGACAATTGATCACTTCAACCGCCAGATCATAATTTTGATCGAGCAGATCTGTCGCCACGGAAAGCCACTGCTTAATGTGCGTTGTCTCTTGTCGGTGGCGCGCCAGTGAGCGGCGCCAGCGGCGCATGCCACCGAGCGTGTAGAGCATAAAGAATGGCAGCACCCGATCACTGCGTAGTCGGCGCCCCTTGTTCACGCGACGATCCAGCCACGCAATCATGGCTGGGCGTTTTTCCAGTGCGTCTGCGATTCGCACCGGTAGCATACTGACTATTTCCTGCGCTCTCGGGTGCATGAACTCAGTGACCTGCAAAACAGTTTTATCACTGTCTGCGGCGTATTCAATATTTATTCGCTGTGAACGTGACTCGCGGGTTTTAAGGTCTGCCACTCGAATCACATCGTCGTAACACATGGCATTGGCCAGGTGGCGAACGCAGGCATTCGTGAATTGCTGATGTTTATCGCGCGCGGCCAACGATTCGAGTTGATCAAGATATTCGGTACCGTATTTCAAATCCTGATAATCCACGACTTTGCGCATCGCTGCCTGCAGCACGGACTGATCGGCATCGACCTTCTGCGCTCGTTCGAGCAATGTTCGCCATTGATTTTGCAGTGCCTCCGGCCCGACCACCGTAACACCGGCTTTGTCTGTCGAGCCAGCGGTTGCCACTGCTTCAGTTTGTTGCGACAAATCAAAGGCGCGATCGAAGGCGCGATCGAAGGCGCGCCTGCTGGCCTCGGCACCACGGCCTGACTGCTGAATGGTTTGCCTGAAGCTATCGATGGAAAAGGGTAACCGTTGCGAACCGGCCAGCGCTCCGAACAGCGAAGCAGAGGCCACGGTACCCGCCTCGCGTGCAATCTGTTCCATATCGAACATCACGAGGTCCTGCGATCCCAGATTTGCCGCGAGTTTGACATCCTGCGGTGACGAAATGCCATTGCCTGGCTGGACTTTCTCGGACACTGCCAGCATACGATGTTCCGACGCAATCAGCGTGGTTTTATCGGGGGTGACGAAACCGCGCATGATCGCGCGCCCGGCTTCCATTAACTCTGCTGCAATCACAACATCGACATCGGCCTCCGAAGGGGCCAGCGCGAACACCGGGCGCCGCGCACTTGGCGGCGCCATTTCGATGTAATAGAAAGTCGCGCCGGTGCGTTGCGCCACACCGGCAACTGCAGTTGACTGCACGGCCCAGTCGTTGGCCTGGGCAAGCTGCACAATCCAGCTCGACAACACACCACCACCCTGCCCGCCAACGGCAAAGATCGCGATTTTGATCACGCCCGAATCAGCCATCGACAGCATCCGAAAATTGCAGGCGGCGCTGCGCGCGGCGGGTTTGCAGCCAGCCAATTACATTGCGACGCATACGCGCCACGCGATGCTTGAAGGCACTGGCATTGTGCAGCACATCGGTGCGAAAGAACGACGGGCACAACACAGCGGCATCGGCTACTTCACCACAGTTACCACAACCAACACAGGTCTCATCGATATGTGCAACCGGGTCGTCGCGCAACGGATCATCAAGTGTTTTCAGGGTGAGTGACGGACAACCCGACAATCGCATGCATGCATGATCGCCGGTGCAAATGTCTTCGTCGACGCCGAATCGAACTTTGTTGACCAACTCGCCCGCGGCAAGCTTTTTGGCGGCCAGCGGTTTTTC
>CAKZSB010000415.1 GCA_937920585.1 uncultured Granulosicoccaceae bacterium
TACTCAACGGGTCTGTCGCCCGAGGCAACGCCCAGTATCAGCCGCCCGCCCGACAGCTGGTCCACCGAAGCTGCAGCCTTGGCGAGGTCTACGGGTTTGCGCAGCGGCAATATGATCGATGCAGTGCCCAGTGCGATTTTAGTGGTGCGGGCGGCGAGAAAACCCAGCCATACCCATGGATCATAGATCTGCCCCGCATCGCCAAACGATGGGTCGAGCAGGGGTACATCGCGGGACCACAGGGCGGCAAACCCCCCGCGCTCGGCAGCTTGTGCCAACGCGATTTGATTGTGCATCAGCGGGACCGGATTGGCGTAAGCCTCGATCGGAAAGTTAATCCCCAGGGTGAGCCGGCCCGGCTGAAAAAGTGATCGGTACCCCGGGCCAAACGGCTCGTTACTCATCGGCTTGAAAATCAATGTGGATGTGGTTGGCGTCCGGGTCCCACAGGTTTATCTGTACCAGGTTTACCTCTGGCAGGTCGTTGCGGGTGAATTTTTCACCGGTCGCTCGCAGGCGAGATTCAAAGCTCGCCAGATCGGTTGCCGACAGTGCAAAGTGCTCCAGTTTCAGCGCGACTTCCGAACCGGTAGCTGGCGGTTCATCGATACCCACCAGATGTACCACCGCGGAGTCACCGGCATACATCCATGCGCCGGGAAAAGAGAAGTTCGGGCGCACGCCGCTGCGCAGCCCCAGGACGTTGGTATACCAGCTGATCATCTCGTCCAGTTGGGTGGTGCGCACATTGACATGATCGAGCTTTTTGATTTGCATAACGGTATCCTTTTTATATCTGCGCCAGCTACGACTCGCGCAGCAATCGATAGCTCTGCTGCCGCGCGCTGTAGTCGTGGGTGACAGTGACTACGGCAATCTCATCGGTGCCAAAAGCACCGGCAAGTTCTTGTATTTCAGACAGGCATTGATCCGGTGTGCCGACCGTGTAGCCATCGAGAATATGAAGATACTGGGCCTCCTGCGATGTTGAAAATTGCCGCCGCCTGTTCATTACTTCTTCCGGTGCTAACAGATCGTCCTTCTCGCCGACCTGCGTCATCATCTTGCGATAGATGGCTGTGCTTGCCAGCAATTCTGCATCCTGTTGTGTGTCTGCGCAAAAAGCACCGATTGCCAGAAGCCGATGTGGTGTGCCGTTATGGCCTGCAGCCTGCCAGCCGCGCTCATAGGCATTGAAAATATCGGGCGTGCAATGATCGGGAGAAATAAAACGAGCCAGAGCCAGGCTGGCACCGATCTGGCCGGCCAGTTCCGCACTGCCACCGCTTGAGCCAAGCATCCAGAACTGTGCGGTATCGTCGTGCTCGGGGCTGATATGCAGGCCCGCCCACGGATGGTCGGATGGAATTGATTTTTCCAGCAGGGCTTTCAGTGTTGCCGCCTGTGCAGGATATTGGCTGGCCTGCTGTGGCGGGTGCGGCCAAACCAGCGCAGAAGAGGCCAGTGCGTCACCTCCTGGCGCGCGGCCAATGCCCAGATCGATGCGCCCGGGGAACAGAGCCGCGAGCATATTGAACACCTCGGCCACTTTGTAAGGGCTGTAGTGGCTGAGCATAACGCCGCCGCTGCCAACCCGCATGCGCTGTGTGACGCTGGCAATCGCGGTGATCAGAATCTCCGGGCTTGGGCCGGCAAATTGCGGACTGTTGTGGTGCTCGGCAACCCAGTAGCGATGGTAGCCCAGCGCATCGCAGGCGCGGGCGAGATCGATCGACATTTGCCCGGCATTGGCGAGTTGCGGATTCGATTCGTGTGGATGGACCGGGCTTTGATCCAGTACGGTGAGTTTTATATCGGTTGACATGGGGCCTGCTGGTGGCGTTCGTTTTCAAATGTGCGGGCGGCTTATTGTGCGCTGAAGTGTATCGCTATGGCGTCGGGATCATCGTAAAAAACTGCCATCGACAGCCTCGAATTGCGTGCACCCGATCTGGCCCACGGCGCGATCGAGCTCTGTATGCAGAATTTCATAGGCTTTGCCAACGCCTGCCTCGCCAGCAGCCCCCGCGCCATAGGCAAATGCGCGCCCGGCGAGCACCATCGTAGCGCCGAGGGCTTTGGCGCGAACGATATCTGCGCCGCGCCTGATCCCGCTGTCGAGCAACACGGGGCTATCGCCTGCAACTTTGGCAATGTCGGGCAGGGCGCTGATAGAGGCAGGACCAAACGAGATCTGTCGCCCGCCGTGGTTTGACACCACAATGCCATCGCAGCCGGCGGCCAGTGCCCGGGTGGCGTCGTCGGGGTGCAGAATGCCTTTGATCAAGAGCTTGCCGGGCCAGTCATCGCGAATGCGTTGCAGGGTTTCCCAGCTCACACTGGATGAAATCAGCTCGGCCTGCATGGTTGCGAGCGAGCGTGATCCATCGTCGACATAGGGCAGTATATTGGCCAGGTCCGGCGAGCCGTGGCGAGCGGTTTCCCAACACCAGCGCGGATGTGTAACGAGGTCCGACAGCACGCGTGGGGTGAGCTTGAAAGGCACTGTGAGCTGGTTGCGGATATCGCGGTCACGCTTGCCGGGTGAGGAGACGTCGACCGTCAGCATCATTACTTTGATACCGGCCGCTTTCGCTCGTTCGATCAAGCCACCGTAGACATTGGCGTTGCAAGGGTAATAAAGCTGGAACCAGGCGTAGCCATTGGCGGCTTCTGTCAGGGGCTCGATTGCGGTAGATGATGCGGTGCTGATGACATATGGAAAATGTTTGTTGCCGGCCAGCTTTGCCAGCATCAGGTCGGCGCCCGGCCAGGCGCTGTTCATGAAGCCCACCGGGGCCACACCGAACGGCACGGTGTATTCGTCGCCAAACAGGCGGGTTTTCATTGAACGATTGGTGATGTCTGTCAGGTAGCGCGGAACCAGCTCAACAGCATCGAACGCCGTGCGGTTCTTGCGCAGGTTCAGCTCGTCGTCGGCGCCGCCATCGATAAAATCGAAGGCGAATTTTGGCAGGCGCTTGCGGGCGCGCAAGCGCAAATCATCAATTGAGGCCAGATTGGTCAGGGACATGGGGCGTTTAAGGTTGAGCTGTACCGGTTGAGCTTCGCAGGGATTGACACTGGCAGCAAGTGCAGGGCCGATCAAAATATCCACCAGTCGCTTGCGCCTGTTGCGAGCCCGGCGCCCGGCGGATGCTGATGTACAATCGAATCGAGAGGAAAGACAAAACCGGTGTAACTGGCTGATCTGTGGAGCATGTGTGATGGATAACGTTAAACAAAAACGCCGCCCGTTCAACGGCTATTACCGTTCTGTCGTCGCCAGTGAAGATCCTGAATTAACCCACACCGGGCCAGGCACACCGGCAGGCGAGTATTTCCGACGGTTCTGGCAGCCGATTGCGATGACCGAACAGGTCGGTGATCTGCCACTTGCGGTTGAGGTGCTCGGGGAAGAGCTGGTGTTGTTTCGCGATCTCGGCGGGCAGTTGGGCTTACTGCACAAGTACTGCAGCCATCGTCGCGCGTCGCTTGAGTACGGGATCATTTCGGAGAAGGGCATTCGGTGCTGTTATCACGGCTGGTTGTACGATGTGGATGGCACTATTCTGGAAGTGCCGGGTGAGCCGGAAAACAGCCCGATACCAAAACGAATCTGCCACGGTGCCTATCCGGTTCATGAATACAAGGGCCTTGTATTCGCATGGATGGGTCCGCCCGACGAACAACCTGAATTTCCGGTATTCGACACCATGGCCCAGGCCAATAACGAGATGGTGCCCTATTTAATCGACTACCCCTGCAACTGGCTCCAGGTTGCGGAAAATCCGATGGATCCGTTTCACAGCGTCTTTCTGCACACCCGGGTTACCCGGGCGCACTTCAATCCGGCCTGGGGTGCGATGCCGGTAGTGGAGTGGCACAACATGGACGGTGGCAGTGGAATCTATCTAACCAACACGCGTCGCTGGAACGATTATCTGTGGGTGCGCACAGCGGAAGTGTTTCTGCCCGCCATCGCGCAGCCCCCCGACATCTATCAAAACGTGGAAACAGAGAAGTTCTTTCCGCGGGTGGGAATCACCAAGTGGACCGTGCCGGTCAACGATACCTCTTGTCGCATAGTGGCCTGGCGTCATTTCAACGACACGCTGGATCTCGATCATAAGGGCGATCGAAGCCAGGTTGGATTTGGCAAGGTGGATTTTGTCGGCCAGACCGGTACCGAGAGAAGTTATGAAGAGGGCCAGCGTTCCCCCGGTGACTATGAGGCGCAGGTATCGCAGGGAAAGATAACGGTGCATGCCGATGAAATGCTGGGTCGCACCGATGTGGGAGTGGCAAGCTACCGCCAGTTGCTGCGCGATGCCATTAGAGCGACGGCTAGCGGCGCTGTACCGAGAACGCTTGCGGTTAATGCCGATGGTGTGATCCCGACCATGGCGGGCGATGTGATTGTGGCAGTGCCAGCGGCCGATGACGATATCGCGTTGCAACGTGATATCGGCCGCCTGGTCGGTGAGATAGTCCGCGATACGCTGCCGCTTGGCTGGAACGAAAGATCGACCGAGATCGAACGACGGGTTCGCCAGTGGGTCGCCGGCCGCGAGTAGTGTCGGCCCCCAGGCCGGATCACAGGCAAGAACCATCAGCGCCGGGTGTGGCTGTACACCCGGCAGTTCTGCCGTGCCAGTGAGTCGGCAAATGCCAACCAAGCCCTGAAATACGCCCGTACACCCGCATTTGGAGTGCTTTTTTGAGTCGGTGGTCTCGAATTGCCACTTTTTCCCTGATCCAGCGTGGCTGACAGGCATGCAATTAGCCTGCATGGAATCGTGATGTCTTTATCCGTGAGCTAATCAAATCAGCAGCAGCGCCGTTAGCAGTTCAAACCTTCTGACATGCGCTGCCGAACGCCCTGAGTTGCGCAGGGACGGACAGCGTCTGATTTCACGATAACCTGTAGCTGCCTGTCAGCAGAGAGAACAGCTCTCTGACGATCGGTCTTATCTGAGAAAACTGACAAGATGAAACTGGACCCAACTCCGAGAACCAAGAGCCTGCCGATCACTGCACCCGCTTTGGCAAGGCGCAGTGCAATTTTTACTGCAATCCTGATTGCAACTGTTGGTTCGCAGACACTGCACGCGCAGGGAGTACCGGCTGCAGACGTGAGCGCTGCCCGGATCTCGGGCGAGGCCGACACTGCGGGTACAGCAGAAATTTTGATGGGACAGGCGCTGGCTTCAGAGGCGTCTGAAACCGTCACTACCGTACGCATTTCTCAAAAGTCGCAGGCGCTTGTAGACGCCCAGCATCAGGAAATTGATGTAATGGCGGCGCGTATCAAGGAAATGATTGAGGCGCGTTATGTTTCCGAGACGCTGCAGCAGCAGGCACAGGTTGAAATTGGCGAATTGCAGGACAGGCTTGCCGATCTTGAAGCGCAGTTGCGCACCGCAAAAGCCTACCGTACGGCGCTTGAATCTGACAAAGACAACCTGAACAAACGTCTGGTCCAGGCAGCCTCTGATCGAGACGGGGCACTCGAGAAGATTGCCATGCTGAACCGAGACCACAAGGCGCAGGACAACGCTTCTCAGGCGCTAATCAACAACAACCAGCAGGAACTGGCTCGACTGGGCAGGCAGCTCGGCAATCTCTCCGATGAGCGTGAGAAATTGACATCCCAGGTACACGATCTCGACAACAAACTGGTTGCCGGTAATCACGAAAACAACAAGCTGCAGTCTCAAATTAAACGAGCTGCCACGTCGCTGAAAGCCAAACAGGGCGATCTGGCTCGTGCCAAAGCCGAACTGGAAAAGTCCGACGCTGAAATTGCCGAGCTGAACAGCCAATTGAAAGACTCGCGTGCGAAGGCGGCACAGATGCGCGCGCAACTCGATCAAACGCTGGCAAATCTCGACGATACGACCAAACAACGCGATGATGCGCTGGTACGAATCAAATCTCTGAAAGGCAGTCT
>CAKZSB010000416.1 GCA_937920585.1 uncultured Granulosicoccaceae bacterium
TGCCAAAGCCGAAACAGATGGCGACGCTTTTCTTCTTCCTCGAAATCGACGAACTCGCTGCGATAGTGGCCTACTTCCGAATTATTCAAATATTGAATCTGGCCCTTCTCAAGCGACGCTTCAAACCACAGATCCGGTGACTGGCTCACTTCATCAACTGCCGCCAGCGCCGCTGCCAGCGCCGCGTCCATTTCAATTTCTGCCACTTCATAACCCTTGCGCACCAGCGAGGGATTGGCTCGGGCACGAAGCCGGTCATTGCGCCAGCTGAAAAATGGCGCCAGAGTCACTGGCGCCTCGCCGTCGGCGTGTTCCTTCTGGCGATCGTAGAGCATCGGCTGGTAGAGTCGTTGTAGTTGTTCCGGGTAGCGCTGCTCAAGGCGCTGGTGCACCGAATAGAGGCTGCAGAATCGGCTCACGCCACCTGATGCTGCCGGGTGGCGGCACAACAGGCCAACGAATTCCGGCGGCCGTTTGCCAAATGCGTTGTCGGTGTGAAAATTCAATTCAACGTTGGTCCACGAACCGCGCACGCCATAACCGAAAGCCTTTTTAGTATCGCGCACGTCGTAGATCATCTGGCCGTTGCGCTTCTGTGCGACCGGTTTGTCGATCAGTTGCCCCAGCACCCAGTACAGCTCGACGATCACCTCCAGCGGGTAGTCATCCACTGGCAGTCTGTCAGCCACGGCAAAGCCGACGCCCTCGGTCAGTGCCTGGCGCATGCGATCAAAGTGCTGGCGACAGCGTGACAGCGCGAGATCGTCTGGAGTGCGCTGAAAACCGTCGACCGGGTGGCTGGCGATAAAATCTGCAGCCCGGCGGATTTCGTCCTGCGCTGGCTGATCAAAGCGGAACAGCCAGTGGCTTTCAGCGATTTGCTCGCGCAGCCAGCCGCGGCTCGGCGAGGATGCCGAGCGCATCTCGGTGGTCTCGTCGCTGCAGTCCAGAAAGGCGGCGGGCAGTGGTGTGTGATTGCTTGCAGGTTGGCTCATTGGCATGCTCATCATGCGGATCTGCACCACAATCTAATGCATTCGCGGCAGCGGTGCCAGCCAACGGAAACAGGATTCTGGCCTGGGCTATAATTTCACCGAAACCGGCGTGTTTCAGGCGCGCCGCCCGCAGAGGATGACGAGGGCTGTTGAAATGACCGGACGTACACAGCGACGCTACAAGCGTGGCGATACCAACAAGCCGATCAGCGATGAGGACATCTACCGCATGCTGATGGAACACAAGTACCAGCGCACCAGCATCCGGCGGCTGGCGCAGAAGTTCTCGCTAACCGAAACCCAGGTGCGCACCCTGATCGGCAGACGCACCGGTGGCAGCTGCTGCGGCTGAACGCCCTGTTTTGTGGGTGGTGCGGCAGGATTGTTGCGTTTTTCAGCGATAGCCGCACCCGGGTTTACGTAGCGCGAAATTGCGACAACTATCCCGCTAGCAGCGCACGCGATACAATTCAAGGCTGCGCTCGGCTCGCGTGAGAGCGGCCACGAGACGCCATTTACCTCACAAGCAATCGACGGAAATTGCCCATGTTCAACGCCTCGATGAATTTTGCCCTCGGTGACGAGATTGAAGCGCTGCGCGAAACTGTGCACCGCTGGGCCCAGGAGCGGCTGGCGCCACTGGCGGCTGAAATTGACAGCAGCAACCAGTTTCCCATGCACCTGTGGCAGGAGATGGGTGAGCTTGGCATGCTCGGCATCACCGTCGAGGAGGAATACGGCGGCGTGGGAATGGGATATCTTGCGCATTCAGTCGCGGTCGAGGAAGTGGCGCGCGCCAGTGCCTCGGTTTCATTGTCGTACGGAGCGCACTCGAATTTGTGCGTCAACCAGATTCGGCTCAATGGCTCGGAGGAGCAAAAACAGAAATATCTGCCCAAACTGATCTCCGGCGAGCACGTCGGTGCGCTGGCGATGTCCGAGGCGGGTGCCGGTTCGGACGTCGTTTCAATGTCGCTGCAAGCCACCTACAAGGACGGCTATTACGTATTGAATGGCAGCAAGTACTGGATCACCAACGGCCCGGATGCCGACACGCTGGTGGTGTACGCCAAAACCGATTCTGGCGGGCCGCGTGGCATCAGCGCTTTTCTGATCGAAAAATCATTCAAGGGTTTCAGCACCTCGGCGCATTTCGACAAACTCGGCATGCGCGGCTCCACCACCGGTGAGCTGATATTTGATAACTGCGAAGTGCCGGCAGAAAATGTACTGGGCGGCGAGGGTAAAGGGGTCAGAGTATTGATGAGCGGGCTCGACTACGAGCGCGTGGTGTTGTCGGGCATTGGCATCGGCATCATGCACGCCTGCCTCGATGCGATCATGCCCTACATGCACGAGCGCAAGCAGTTTAACGAGCCAATCGGCAATTTTCAGCTGATGCAGGGCAAGATCGCCGACATGTACACGGCGATGAATTCATCGCGCGCCTATGTCTATGCGGTCGCTGCGGCCTGTGATCGCGGTGAGGTGACGCGCCAGGATGCGGCTGCAGTGGTGCTGTACGCCAGTGAAAAAGCCATGGAACAGGCGGTACAGGCGGTGCAGGCGATGGGTGGTGCCGGCTACCTCAACGATTCGCCCGTCAGTCGCTTGATGCGCGATGCCAAGCTCATGGAAATAGGGGCCGGAACCAGTGAAATCCGGCGCATGCTGTGCGGGCGCGAACTGATGCGGATAACAGCTTGAGCGTTTTAAAATCATCTGTTTCAACTAATACAGAGACTTTCAGGCAAAACGCTGCCGCACACGAAGCGGCGCTTGCGAAAGTCGCCGAAGCAGCCGCGCTGGCGGCGGCCGGTGGTGGTGAGCGCTCGCGAGAGCGTCACCTGTCGCGCGGGAAAATGTTGCCGCGTGATCGCGTGGCCAATCTGCTTGACGCCGGCTCACCTTTTATCGAAATAGGTGCCACTGCGGCGCACGAGCTCTATAACGGCGATGCGCCCTGTGGCGGAATCATTACCGGAATCGGTCAGGTGGCTGGTCGCGAGGTGATGGTGGTGTGCAATGATGCGACGGTCAAGGGTGGTACCTATTATCCTGTGACCGTAAAAAAGCACTTGCGCGCACAGGAAATTGCGGCAGAGAATCATTTGCCCTGTGTCTATCTGGTCGACAGCGGCGGTGCCAATCTGCCCAACCAGGATGAGGTCTTTCCCGATCGCGATCACTTTGGCCGAATCTTTTTCAATCAGGCCAATATGTCGGCCGCCGGCATAGCGCAGATTGCCGTGGTCATGGGCTCGTGCACAGCAGGTGGTGCCTACGTGCCGGCGATGTCTGATGTCTCTATTATCGTGCGCGAACAGGGCACGATTTTTCTGGCCGGGCCGCCGCTGCTCAAAGCTGCAACCGGTGAGATAGTCAGTGCCGAGGAACTGGGCGGTGGCGATGTGCATACGCGATTGTCGGGTGTGGCCGATTACCTGGCAGACGACGACACCCACGCGCTGGCGCTGGCGCGTCGGGCAGTGGCAAACCTCAACGGTGGCAAACCCGCCACCGTGCAACTGCAAAGCAGTGAGGCTCCACTTTATGATCCGGCAGAGATTCCAGGTGTAGTACCGGCCGATCTGAAAACGCCCTGGGATATTCGCGAGGTAATCGCACGCACCGTTGACGGCTCGCGCTTCGATGAATTCAAACAACGATTTGGGGCCACGCTGGTGTGTGGCTTTGCCCACGTTGGCGGCATACCGGTTGGTATCATCGCCAACAATGGCGTGCTGTTTTCAGAGTCGGCCGTCAAGGGGGCGCATTTTGTCGAGCTGTGCTCGCAGCGCAAGATTCCACTGGTTTTTCTGCAAAATATCACGGGATTTATGGTCGGGCGCAAATACGAGGCCGAGGGTATCGCACGGCACGGGGCCAAGCTCGTCACCGCGGTGGCGACTACCAGGGTGCCAAAAATAACGCTGTTGGTCGGCGGCTCGTTCGGGGCCGGTAACTACGGCATGGCAGGGCGTGCCTACAGCCCGCGCTTCATGTGGACCTGGCCCAACTCCAGAATATCGGTTATGGGTGGCGAGCAGGCCGCCGGTGTTCTGGCCACGGTGCGACGTGATGCGATAGAGCGCAAAGGTGGCGAATGGTCGGCCGAAGAAGAGGCGGAATTTAAACAGCCCACGCTAGATTTGTTCGAGCATCAGTCGCATCCGCTCTATGCCTCGGCGCGGCTGTGGGATGACGGCATCATCGATCCTCGTAAAACGCGCGATGTGCTGTACCTGAGCCTGTCCGCCTCACTCAACGCCCCGATCGACGACACACGCTTCGGCGTGTTTCGCATGTAGAGCCGCCGCTATGTTCAGAAAAATTCTAATTGCCAATCGCGGTGAGATCGCCTGCCGGGTGATACGCCGCGCGCGGGAAATGGGCATTGCAACCGTTGCGGTGTATTCCGATGCCGACGCCAGTGCACTGCATGTGGCCAGCGCCGATCAGGCGATTGGCATTGGTCCGGCTGCCGCCAGTGAGAGTTACCTGTGTGGAGACAAGATCATCGCTGCCGCGCTTGCAACCGGCGCCGAGGCGATTCATCCGGGTTACGGGTTTCTCTCCGAAAACCCCGAGTTTATCGAGCAGGTCAATGCCGCAGGTTTGCGATTCATTGGTCCGTCCGCCGACTCGGTTCGCGCCATGGGGTTAAAGGATGCTGCGAAAAAACTGATGGAAGAGGCCGGCGTGCCGGTGGTGCCCGGTTATCACGGTGATCGACAGGAAGCCGATTTTCTGGCCGGCAAAGCGCAGGAAATTGGCTACCCGGTGCTGATTAAGGCG
>CAKZSB010000417.1 GCA_937920585.1 uncultured Granulosicoccaceae bacterium
ATTCAAGTCGTTGGAGGATGACTATGAAGATGAGGCACGGTGTTTTGCCCGCATTGCTTGCGGCCGCATTGATGACTGCCGGTGTTGGCAAGGCGGTGGCTGATGACCCGGTTAGCGGCGGTACGGTAGTTTATCTGTCCAGTAAGATCCCCAGTCTGAATCCGCTGCACTCGGCCTATGAAGTTGGATTGGTGACCTCGCAGATTTTTGCAAGCCTGACCCGCATGGACGAAAACAACGAAGTAGCCCCGTACATTGCCGAGTCATGGGAAATTTCCGACGACGGCAAAACCTATACCTTCAAAATTGCCGCAGACGCCACGTTCCACGACGGCAAGCCGGTCACTTCACAAGATCTGGCGTTTTCGTTTGATATCGTTAAAAAACACCATCGCTTTGGTTCGCAGATGTTCGGGCCGATCGAAAGCTACGAATATCCCGACGATAAAACACTGGTAATAAAGCTCTCCGAGCCACACGGGCCACTGCTGCTGGCGGCCACTACACCGCGGCAATTGCCAGTAATGCCCAAGCACGTGTATGGTGAAGCGGAAGACTTCATGAAACAACCGGCACATAAGGAGCCGGTGGGCTCTGGCCCGTTTGTCATCAGTGATCGCAAAACAGATGAATACGTCAGTATTGCGCGCAACGACAACCACTTTGTCGACGGCCTGCCGTATCTGGACAAAATCATTTATCAAAACGTGGCGGACAAAACGGCCAAGCGAATTGGCTTGCGACAGAACCAGTTTCAACTGGCGCGCACCGATTCTGTAATGAGGTTCAGTGACATCAAGGCGTTTTCCAAAATCGAACACCTCGAACTCACTGAGTATCAGGGTATTTCGGGTGGCGCGATTGTGCTGGAGTTCAACAATCGCAAAGAGCCGCTGAACAACAAGCAGGTGCGCCAGGCGATTGCCTTTGCGATCGACCGCAACCATATCTCCAATGTGCTGCACGGCGGCTACACCAAGCCCGCGCGCTCGCCACTACCGGCAACCAACGTGTTTTTCAATGATCAGTTGCAAGGCTATCCGCTCGATCTGGATAAGGCCAATGCCATGCTCGACGAAGCGGGTTACCCGGTAAAAGATGACGGCATGCGCTTTGAGCTCAACCTGATCTATATCGCGCAGCCCTTTATGCCCGATTTCAACTCGCTGCCGTCGGAGTATATTGCCACGGCCCTGAAGAAAGTTGGCATCAAGGTAAAGCTTGAACCACTGCAGGGATTTGCCGGCTGGGCCGAGCGCAGTGCGGCATGGGATTTTGATATGTCGATCAACTGGCCCGGTGATAAAACCGATCCTGCAATCGGTGTCAGCCGTTTGTACGTCTGTGACAACATAAAAAATCAGGCTTACACCAACACCTCCGGTTACTGCAACGAAGACGTCGACAGGATCTTTGCCGCCGCTGCCCTTGAGGCAGACTTCGGCAAGCGCGAGGCGCTGTATGCAGAAGTGCAGGATGTGCTGCTCGATGAAATGCCGATGTTGTGGCTGTTCGATACGCCCAGCATGTTTTTCAATCACAAGGATCTGTTCTTCCCGGCTTACGGCACTGCCGAGAACTGGGATGTCATGTACTGGAAAAAGGCACAATAAGCCGTTCGGCTCTGTACCTGTAATAGCCGGTCCGCAGCGTCGCACGTTGCGGATCGGTATCCTCACAAATTATTCTGGCCGTGCTTTGGGTGCCACGTGTCTTTTATCGCGTGCTCAATCAATACACGGCTTCGCATTGGTAACGGATCCCCTTACTAACTGATGAAGCTTGCGATTATTCAACGAGTGATACTGGGTTTTGTCCTCGTCATCGCAGTCATTGTGCTCAATTTTCTGTTATTGCAGGCTGCACCGGGGGACGTGGTGGACGCCATGCTGGCCGAGGCCGGTGGCGGCGATCCTGCACTGGCGGCACGACTGCGTGAATCCTACGGGCTCGACCAGCCGGTTTATGTGCAGTTGTGGAAATATCTTGGTCGCGTGTTGTCCGGCGACCTGGGGCACTCGTTCTATTATGATGATACGGTCGCTTCACTGATTTTAAGCCATCTGCCTACGACGCTGTTGCTGACCGTATCGGCTTTGTTTATCGCGGTTATCGTCGGTACCTTGTTCGGTGTTTATGCGGCGATCAAGCCACGCGGATTGTTCAGCAACTTCGTAACCATTTTCTCGTTGCTGGGCTACGCTACGCCGGTATTCTGGCTCGGCATGATCGTATTGCTGGTGTTTGCGTTGTATCTGCCGTGGTTTCCCGCCTACGGCATTCGATCGATACCGGAGCCGGAGCACTGGTTTGATCGCGCGCTGGATATTGCCAACCACCTGGTGTTACCTACCTGTACGCTGGCCATTTTGTATCTGGCCAATTACAGCCGCATATCCCGCGCGTCGATGCTCGATGTACTGGGTGCTGATTACATTCGCACCGCGCGGACCAAAGGGCTGTCCGAGTTTCAGGTGATCTTCAAACATGCACTGAAAAATGCCGCACTGCCGGTCGTAACACTGGCGGGGCTGCAACTGGGCCAGGTGTTCTCCGGGGCGGTGTTGGTTGAAACGGTGTTCAGCTTGCCTGGTGTCGGGCCGTTGCTGTACGAGTCTATCGTCCGACGTGACTACCCGGTAATACTGGGCGTGCTGTTCGGCGCGGCGGCCACCACGATTGTGGCCAATATTATTACCGATCTGATCTATCAGCGCATGGATCCAAGGATTCAGTCCATCACATGACAGACGATCGAGCAGTGGCAGAATCCGCGCCTTTTCATTTTGAAGAGCCAGTGGTTGTGGCGGAAAAGAAGTGGCGCGAAACCGTGCGGCTGTTCTGCCGTAACTACACGGCTTTGTTCGGATTGATCGTCGTCATTATTTTCATTTTTACCGGTATATTCGGGCCGTTTTTAATGCCGGCCGACCCGTTTGAACCGGTCGCTCCACCACTGACCGCACCCGGTGAATACGGCTTGCTGGGAACGGACTATCTGGGCCGCGATGTATTTACCGGCATAATTTACGGTACGCGTCTGACACTCGTGATCGCCACAGCCGCAACACTGGTCACTGTACTGATCGGCATCACCGTGGGCGCGATTGCCGGATTCTACGGCGGCCTTATTGACAACATCCTGATGCGGATCACCGAGTTTTTTCAGGTCTTGCCCCCGCTGGTATTTTCGATGGTGCTCGTGGCGGTGTTTTCAACGGATCTGGTGGTGGTGGTACTGGCTATTGCCGTCACCACCTGGACTACAGAGGCGCGCCTGACGCGGGCCGAGTTTTTAAAAATTCGCGAGCGCGAATATGTGTTGTCCGCCAAAGCGGTTGGCGCACGTAACTGGCGAATTATCACGCGGGTGATCTTGCCCAACGCCATGCCGCCACTGGTGATTGCCATAACACTGCGCATCGGCATAACGATCATCTACGAAGCCGCGCTGAGCTTTCTGGGGCTGACCGATCCGGATACCATGACCTGGGGCAAGATGATTGGCCTGTCACGGGATTTCTTTTTCGATGCCTGGTGGACGGTTACTTTTCCCGGCCTGGCGATTCTGTTGGTTGTACTTTGTATCGCACTGATTGGCGACGGATTGAATGATGCCTTCAATCCCAAGCTGCGGGGGCGTTAGCGTGGAGCCATTGCCGCAAAGAAGTACCGAGAACGTATTGAGTGTGCAGGATCTCACTGTGGACTTTGACGTTCGCGGTAAGGCCGTGAATATACTGTCGAAAGTGAATTTCGATGTGCGAGCCGGCGAGACACTCGGCATCATTGGCGAGAGTGGCTGCGGCAAGAGCATGACGGCGCTGGCGCTGTTGCGCATGGTGCCATCGCCACCTGGCAGAATCAGTGCGGGGCGGGTGCTATTGAACGGTGAAGACTTGCTGCAGGCGTCGAAGAAGCGCATCAACGAGATTCGCGGCAAGGAAGTATCAATGATATTTCAGGAGCCGATGACGTCCCTGAACCCGGTTTATTCCGTGGGGGTTCAGATCACCGAGACCATTCTGCGCCACCAGC
>CAKZSB010000418.1 GCA_937920585.1 uncultured Granulosicoccaceae bacterium
AGTTTTCCGGAAGATTCAGTCAGCGCCTGCAGTTTGGCCTCGATAGCCTCTTTGTCGTCGCCCTTGAGTGCTTCGCGAAGATCGGCAATGCGAGACTCGATCTCTTTTTTCTCGTCGTCGGTGACTTTGTCAGCCAGATCCACTACCGATTTCTCGGTTGCGTGAATCATGTTCTCGGCCTGGTTGCGCACGTCGACGAGTTCTCTGAGCTTTCGATCTTCCTCTGCGTGAGCCTCGGCATCCTGGACCATCTTCTCGACTTCGTCGTCCGACAAACCGCTGGACGCCTTGATCACAATCGACTGTTCCTTGCCGGTGGCCTTGTCTTTGGCCGATACGTTCAGAATGCCGTTGGCATCGATGTCGAACGCCACTTCAATTTGCGGCATGCCACGTGGCGCCGGCGGGATATCGGACAGATCAAACCGACCGAGTGACTTGTTGCCCTGGGCCATTTCGCGCTCACCCTGCAAGACGTGCACGGTCACCGCTGTCTGGTTGTCGTCGGCAGTTGAGAAGACCTGCTGTGCCTTGGTCGGGATGGTGGTGTTCTTTTCGATCAGCTTGGTCATCACGCCACCGAGTGTCTCGATACCCAGAGACAGTGGTGTTACGTCGAGCAGCAGTACGTCTTTAACATCGCCACCCAGCACGCCGCCCTGAATCGCAGCACCCATCGCTACGGCTTCATCCGGATTCACATCACGGCGTGGTTCCTTGCCGAAAAACGCTTTCACTTCGTCGAATACTTTCGGCATGCGAGTCTGGCCACCGACCAGGATCACATCGTCGACCTGCGACGCGCTGAAGCCGGCATCTTTCAGGGCCACTTTGCAGGGCTCGATAGTGCGCTTGATCAGCTCTTCCACCAGGGATTCGAGCTTGGCTCGTGTGACCTTCATGTTCAGGTGCTTGGGACCCGAGGCGTCTGCAGTAATGTAGGGCAGGTTCACATCGGTTTGCTGGCTGGAAGACAGCTCGATCTTGGCTTTCTCGGCCGCTTCTTTCAAACGTTGCAATGCGAGCGGATCGTTATGCAGATCGACACCGTTTTCCTTCTTGAATTCATCGGCGAGATAGTCGATCAATCGCATATCGAAATCTTCGCCACCGAGGAAGGTGTCACCGTTGGTCGACAACACCTCGAACTGGTGCTCGCCGTCGATCTCCGCAATCTCGATGATTGATACGTCGAAGGTACCGCCGCCAAGGTCAAACACGGCAATTTTGGTGTCGCCGCGCTGCTTGTCGAGACCATAGGCCAGTGCCGCCGCCGTGGGCTCGTTGATGATTCGCTTGACCTCGAGACCAGCAATGCGGCCGGCGTCTTTGGTTGCCTGGCGCTGCGAGTCGTTAAAGTAGGCCGGCACGGTAATGACGGCTTCGGTGACGTCTTCGCCGAGATACTCTTCAGCGGTCTGCTTCATTTTCATCAGTACGCGCGCAGATACCTCGGGCGGCGCCATCTTCTTGCCGTTTGCCTCAACCCAGGCATCGCCGTTGTCGGCTTTAACAATGTTGTACGGCACAAGCTTTATATCTTTCTGAACGGCTTCTTCTTCGAATCGACGTCCGATCAGTCGCTTGACCGCATACAGTGTGTTGGTCGGGTTGGTTACCGCCTGTCGCTTGGCCGGCTGCCCCACGAGCACTTCGTCGTCATCGGCAAACGCGACGATCGACGGTGTAGTTCTGTCCCCTTCAGAATTCTCGATAACGCGCGGTACACCCCCCTCCATAACCGCTACGCAAGAATTGGTGGTACCCAGATCGATACCAATAATTTTACCCATTTTGCTACTCTCCGCGTCGCCCGCCGGACGACCAATGTATTTGATGTTGTTCGTTAATTAGGGGTCTGTGCACGCTAATTCAACACAGAATGAAGGGTTATTTTGCGATTATTACCATTGCCGGTCGCAACAGGCGCTCGTTAAGCGTATAACCCTTCTGCAGCACATTGATTACCGTGTTCGCATCATGGTCGGTACCCTCCTGGGTACTGATGGCCTGATGCAGTTCCGGATCGAATTTGCCGCCGAGCGGATTGACCTCAACGATATTGAATTTCTCCAGTGCCTGACCGAGCATTTTCAGTGTCAGCTCACTGCCTTCGAGAATCTTCGCTACATCAGCTTCCTCTGCCGACGCCGCAGCCACACCCAATTCAAGCGTGTCGCAGACGGGCAACAATTCCATGGCGATTTTGTCCAGCGCGAACTTGTGAGCGTTCTCCAGCTCGCGTCGCTGCCGCTTGCGCAGGTTCTCCATTTCAGCCTGGGTGCGCAGCATCGCATCCTGATTTTTATCGGCGCGCTCCTCTGCCGTCACCAGCGCCTGGCGCAGCAGATCGAGCTCCGGTTCTTCGGTGATATCGTCGTCCGCAGGGGCCTGCGACGCGGCCTGCGGGTTGTCGGGATCGCCGGGTAAGTCATCTACAGGTGGGGGATTTACTTCAGGTGCCGCGTTATCGGCGTCAGTGGATGGTGGTGTAGTAGCCTTGTCTTGGGCCATACGGCACTCCCATTAGTTGATCAGCAGGACTCGGGTTTGCCGCGTATATATACGCTAGGGTGAGGAATTCAAGGCGGCACTGAGTATTTTGGATGTCAAATCTACAACTGGCACAACGCGATCGTATGCCATGCGGGTGGGCCCCACTACGCCAAGGATGCCCACCATTTCACCATCAACAGTATAGGGGGATGTGACGAGACTGCACATACCCAGCATGTCGTAGCCCGACTCCTGGCCGATGAAAATCTGTACACCGTCTGCCGACAGGCAGCGCTCGAGCAAATGGTACATGTCGCGCTTGTCGTTGAATGCCTCAAAGAGATCGCGCAACTGCTGCACATCAGACAGTTCGCTGAAGTTCATCAGGTTGGTTTGTCCGGCGACGATCACTTCCTCTTCAGCACTGCCATCGTCGTCGTTCTCGAAGACGCGACCGGCGACTTCGATCATCTGTTGCATCTGCTCGTTCATCGACTCACGCGTGCCGTCGAGTTCGACGCGCAGCAAATCGCGCACATCGGCCAGATCACGGCCGGTGAATTCAGCATTGAAGAAGTTGGCGATGCGTTGTAGTTCGTCGGCGTTGTAATCGCGGTCGAGCGTTAGTATGCGATTTTGAACCTGCTTTTCGTTCACCACCAGGATCACCAGCACGCGCTGCTCGGACAGTGGCAGGAATTCGATTTGCCGCAAAATCGTGCTGCCGCGACGCGGCAAGGTCACCACCCCGGCCATGTTGGTAAAGCCTGAAAGATATTTCGAAGCCTGCTCAACCAGCGATTTCTCGTCCTGATTGGGGCTCAGCGCGGCGCGCAGATCGCCGGCCGCGGCTTCATCGAGGGGCTGCACCTGCAGCATGGTGTCAACGAACAAGCGGAATCCATCGCCGGTGGGTACGCGCCCGGCCGATGTGTGCGGCGCTTTCAGCAGACCGAGTTCTTCGAGGTCGCCGAGAACATTGCGAACCGAGGCAGCGCTGACATTAATCCCGGGCAGCTTGGATAGCGTGCGCGAGCCGACGGGTGTGCCGTCCTGTATATATTGTTCAACAAGCAACCGGAAAATCTGCTGCTCGCGCTCGCCCATATCGCGAATTGGTGTAAAGTCGCTGCTCATGCAAATTCATCAAACCAGTGGTAGCACCGGTGAAACCACGCGATGTGCTGTGGGAATGACTCACATCGTGAGGCGCAAAAATTGGACCGGCCGCTTAAGTGTACTGCAACCCGTGATGCCCACATTAATATCTGCATCCCGCGCTGGCAGCTCACACGATTATTCCAGACTTTTGAATCCCTATGACCGATAGCAACACCAAACACGCTGTACGCGTTGGCAAGGTTACCATTGGCGGTGGCTCGCCCGTCGTCGTTCAATCGATGACCAATACCGATACCGCCGACGTGGTTCGCACCGCTATTCAAATAGCAGATCTGGCCAAAGCCGGTTCGGAAATCGTTCGAATAACCGTAAATAACGATGAATCCGCCCGCGCCGTACCGCAAATCAGGGAACGGCTGGAAGCCATGGACTGCCATGTACCTGTGGTCGGAGATTTTCATTTCAACGGTCACAAGCTACTCGCAGACCACCCCGATTGCGCTGCTACACTCGACAAGTTTCGCATCAATCCCGGGAATGTCGGCAAGGGCAAAAAGCGCGACGGTCAGTTTGCTGCAATGATCGAGATCGCCGCCAAACTGGAAAAACCGGTGCGTATCGGCGCCAACTGGGGCAGCCTCGACCAGGAACTGCTGGCCGATATGCTCGATACCAACGCCGCCAGCGCAAACCCGCTGCCGCTGCCGCAGATCTATCGGGATGCGGTGATTCGATCGGCGCTGGAGAGTGCCGCCCAGGCCGAGGACATCGGCCTGCCGCGCGACAAGATCATCATCAGCTGCAAGATGAGCCGGGTGCAGGATCTCATCAGTGTGTACCGCAGGCTGGGCGAAGAAAGCCACTATCCGCTGCATCTGGGCCTGACCGAAGCCGGCATGGGCAGCAAGGGCATCGTCGCCTCCACTGCAGCACTCGCCGTCCTTTTGCAGGAAGGCATCGGCGATACCATTCGCATTTCGCTGACACCCGAGCCGAACGGCGACCGCACGCGTGAGGTCATCGTTGCCCAGGAGATACTGCAAACCATGGGCTTGCGATCTTTCACACCCATGGTGACGGCCTGCCCCGGTTGTGGCCGCACCACCAGCACGGTGTTCCAGCAACTGGCCGAAGATATACAAACCCATCTGCGTGACGCGATGCCGGTGTGGCGCACGCAATACAAGGGTGTGGAAGATATGACAGTCGCTGTAATGGGCTGCGTGGTGAATGGCCCCGGCGAGAGCAAACACGCCAATGTGGGTATCAGTCTGCCCGGTACCGGCGAGCGCCCGGTGGCACCGGTTTATGTGGATGGCGAAAAAACAGTGACCCTCAAGGGCGATAACATCGCCGCGGAGTTCCAGGACATCGTCGAAAAATACGTCACCGACACCTACAGCCGCGAAACCGTCCGTTAAAACGCCGGTGCAACCCTGGTTCGCCGCGCCTACAGAAACGGCCAGCCGCGACAGCCGTATCGTTATTATTGGTGCCGGCCTTGCCGGATGCGCCACTGCCGCAGCACTGGCAAAACGCGGCTATGCCCCGCAACTGATCGATCGCAACACCGGCATTGCCGAGGGCACCAGCGCGGTGCCGCGCGCTGTTGTGAAACCGCATATCAGTCGCATTGAATCCGTGCCATCGAGCTACTTCCAGCAGTCTTTCGATTTCCTGCTGGGCGAAATCGAGCGTCTGCAAACTGCTGGCGAGGAGCGTTTCTACCATC
>CAKZSB010000419.1 GCA_937920585.1 uncultured Granulosicoccaceae bacterium
GCTCTTTTGCTTCGGCTACGTTTGTCGCTGTCTGTATCAAATCGGTGATGGTGCGGTCCATGATAGGGGTCTCGATCAATTTCGCCGCAAAGTAACAATATTGTTACACTGTGTTGTTGATAGGCCTCACACGCATTGACGAGATAGTTGCCGGGAGGCTCATGTTTACGAAAAATGTGAGGTCTGTCACAGGTGTGGATTCACCCTGAATTCCACTTTGGGGGGACTACCCAGTGATCAATCGCGCTGAAATTAACCCAGGGGTCTAATCATGGCAAACGATTCTCAATCCTATACGGATAGCAAGGGCAGAACCCGGTGGCGTCGGAACGATGAAGTGGCGACTATTGTAAAGCAGCTGGGTGAGTATCTGATCATCGGCGGCTACCCGGAAGATCATGCCAAAAGGTACGGGCAACTGGCGCATACCATTTCGCGCATGCCGGATTTGATCGATATATTGGCAAAGAACAATGAGCTCAATTCCATCCCGGGTGTGGGTGGCATTATTACCGGTTACATCGATGAAATTGTTCGCACAGGCACGACGGAAAAATTCAACGACGACCAATACGGCAAGCCACCACCGCTGAGCGTACTCGAACTTACAGCCGTAGATAAGCTGGGTGCAAAAACGGCTCGAACGCTCTATCAGGATCATTCAATCGACAGTTTGCGATCACTCTGTGCGGCACTGCGAGATGGAAGACTGAAAGGAATTAAGGGTATTGGTCCGAAGATGATGAAAACAATTTCCGATCTTTGTGGATAGATGTTTCGATCGCCTGAGTTGAAGTGCTGTACGTTTTATAACGTTGAGTTTGCAGGAGGGTAAATTAGCCGCTGCGTTTCAATAAAATCGCAGGCGTTGCGGATAGCGTACGCATCAGCCATATCGCGCCGGCAAAAAGGCACAATACGCTTGCGGCCATGGCGACCACCACGCCCGCCCAGGCACTGCCGGTGCTGTCGATTTTCAACCAGTAGTGCATGAGTAGTTGTGCGATGGTGCCGCCGGCGATCATGGCGAAAACCGACAAAACAACCGCGAGCAGGGTGTATTCGAAAGCCACGCTTTTTATCACAACACTCATGCGTGTACCGATGGCGTGCAATACCGAAGCCTCGTACACCTGGCGCTGCCGATTAACGGCAACGACGCTTGCCATCACCAGAATACTGGCCACCAGGCTAACCCCTGCAATCAGCATCATCGCAAGCCCGGCAGAAGACAGTATTGAGCGCGAGGCGGCGAGCACTTTTGCGGTGCGAATCGTCACCACACCGGGGAACTCTTCGCCCAGTGATGACTGCGCTGCGATGTCATTGTCCGGGTCGAGGTGGACGCTGCCGATGTGTCGGCTGATGAACGGATCGAGCACGTCTTTGGTGAATACGGCTTCCAGCCAGAAGCTGGTTTCGAAGCGGGCCTGTGAGTAGATCGCCACCAATGTAGTGTCTATCGTGGTCCCCATAATAGTGAATTGCAGTTTATCGCCCACGGCAAGGCCGAGTTGATCGGCCTCGCGATCTTCCATCGCCACCAGCGGCGGGCCGTTGTAGTCGAGTGGCCACCACTGCCCGCGATCGACGCTGGTATTGTCGATGTTCTGTTGACGGTAGCTGAGCTTGTGCTCGTCATTGGCCTCAAGCGCACGGGAGGCAATGGAGCTATCAGACAATGCCTCGTCATTAACGCGGGTCAAACGGCCGAGCACCAGCGGTGCTACCGCATGATCCTGGTAGCCATTGAGGTTTTTAACAGTGTTGTCGAAGGCATCCAGATCGGCTTTTTGTAAATCGTAAAATACCAGTGCGGGCGCACGCCCCGGCACTGTGTCACCGAGAATTCGATAGGTCGATGCGATCACCAGAGCCGAGGCAACCAACAGTGTGAGTGCCGTACCCAGCGACAACAGCATCGGGCGCAGTGAAGCGCCGGGCCGGTGCAGGCTTGCCATCGCCAGCCGCAAACCGAACTGTCCATCGAGCAATCGACTGTGCGACAGTTTACGGCCCGTCAGCTGAATCAGTTTTACCATGCCCTCCAGCATGATTAACAGCACGATAATCGAGACGACAAATACCAGTGCGACCAATGGTTCAGGTATGAACCAAAGCAGTAGCAGCACGCCGATCAGGCAGACCGCGAATGTTGCTCGCAGGAAGGCTGCGGGTGTCTTGCCATCGGAATTGCCTGCACCGCGGATCAACATGGCAGTGGGTGTGTTGAGGGTTCGGCCAAGCGCTGGCAGCGCGAAGGCCAGCGCCGTGCAAACGCCAAGTGCCACTGCCAGAACAGTCGGCAATAGCAATGCCTGCAGCTCCGGATCGATTGGCAGCCGTTCCTGCAACGAGCGAGCCGCCAGCCACGCGAGCGTCGAGCCGATAATGGCACCGGCGGCGCTTGCCAGTGTGGCAAGCAATGCGATCTGTCCGGTATAGACCGATGCTACCTGTGGTGCTCTGGCACCCAGTGACTGCAATGTCGCAAGCGTACCCAGTTTGCTTTGCAGGTAGGCGCTGACGCTATTGGCCACACCGAGTCCACCGATCAGCAAGGTACTAAAACCGATCAGCAGTAACACCGAAGCCACCTGGTTCAGGCGCCGGCTAACGAACTCGCTGCGCTCGTCGATGGTTTGCACTTCCCAGCTTGCATCGGGAAAGGCGCTGCGAAGATTCTCGCGCCAGCGCGCGGCCGGCAGGTCGGTGCGAATGCGATAGTCGTAGTCAATCAGGCTGGTCGGCGAGAGCAGGCCGCTTTGCTGCAGAGCGCCCTCATCAATGATAACTGGCGGGCCGCGAAAGTCAGCGGAAAGGCTTCTGTCCGGCTGTTGCAGAATGACTGCGCGCAACTCCAGCTGCAAGTCGCCAATGCTGACCATCTGGCCCGTCTGCAGACCCATCTGTTCGATTAGCGCGGGATCGAATGCGGCGCCCCATACACCGTCGTTCGATTGACTGACTGCCTGTTGCAGCGAGATATCGGGTTGTAGTGATACTTCGCCATACAGCGGGTAGGTGTCATCAACACTCTGCAGCTCCACGACAGAAAAATCACCATCCGGCGTACCGAGCATGGTGCGCAGTTCGAGCAGGCGTGATACCTGTGCGTTTTCGGTAAGCCACTGTAGCTGTTGTTCGGAAATATCGCGACGCTGGCTGATTTTGAGATCGCCACCAAAGAGATGCCGCTGCTGTTCATCGAAACCGTCGCGCACGATTTGCAATAGACTGCCGCAGACGGCAATCAATGCGATACCCAGTAACAGGCAGGCGCAAAATACCCATAGTGAACGAACCTTACTGGCGCCGCGCAAATCGCGCAGCATGAACCCCGGTAGTGCAATCACGATGTTGTCTGGGTGCGAGCACCTGAGGCTGCATCAATTTCGTGCAGCTGGCCGTTTTCCAGCTGCAGCGTTCTGTCGCAGTGAGCGGCGAGTTTGTGATCGTGGGTAACCAGTAATAACGTGGTGCCCTGATCGCGATTTAGTTCGAACAGCAATTGCATGATTCGATCACCGGTTTTTTCATCTAGGTTGCCAGTTGGTTCGTCGGCTACTATCAGCTCGGGTTCGTGGACGAGTGCGCGGGCAATGGCCACGCGCTGTTGCTCGCCGCCCGACAATTGCGCGGGATAATGACTGGCACGCGTCGCCAGGCCGACTTTGTCGAGCATAGCCAGTGCCTGTTTTCGGCTATTGCGCTGGCCGCCGATTTCCAGGGGCAGTGCCACGTTCTCACGCGCGGTAAGGGTGGGGATCAGGTGGAACGATTGAAACACGATGCCGATATGTTTGCGGCGCAGATCGGCGCGCTGGTCCGGCGACATGTCGGTGAGTGTTTGCCGGGCCACCTGTACCGTGCCATCGCTCGGTGACTCCAGCCCGGTAAGGATGAGCAACAGGGTTGTCTTGCCGGAGCCGGACGGGCCGACAATCGCAACGCGTTCGGTTGATTGTACCGATAAATTTAATTGCGAAAGTACGCTGACATTGCTGTCGGCCATTGAGTAGTTTCTGGACAGATTGGACAGTTCGATCATACTTGCAGGGCAGCTCAATAACGGGGTGGCGTCCGTCACACCTTGTTGATGCGGCAACGGTGGTGGTTATCGGGGTAGTGATTTGCAACAGCAACCGCAAAGGCATTAGAGACCGGTATTTTTGCGGTCGGGTTGCGGGAATTATAGACGCCCAGGGCCACGTACGGGGATTCTTGACTCGGGCTACTTGATCACGGTGCGCCGGGCTGGTGACATCGCGCCAGCCTTTAAGTTCGCTGTGGATGTTGTCATTGATAGCAACTGCAATGGCTTACTATTACAGGCGCTACGGGCCTGGCAGGCGAAGTCAGTTTTACAGTTACTTTTTTGATGACTACAAAACACCGTTTATTAATCGCCCTGATAAGTCGTAAACCGTGAGAAGATCGTGGTGCCCTGTAGTTGAACGCGCAAATTCTGAATGATGGTTGTTTTGGCAGCTCTGTTTTGCAGAAATGCTGAATTAGCATTTCCGCACAAGTCGTTCAGGATTTCGCGATATCCGCCAGCCACGCTGAAATGGCTTTGCCAATTTCATCGGCGCTGTCTTCCTGTATGAAGTGCTTTCCGCTGACGGTTATTTCGGTTTGATTCGGCCAGCTGCGGCAGAACTCGCGTTGTGGGCCAATTAAAATGGAGCCAGGCTCGGCATTGATGAACAGTTTGGGCAGCGTGGATTCAGACAGCCAGTCGGCGTAGGCCTGAACGATTTGAACCACGTTCGCCGGCTCGCCTTCGATCGGTATCTGGCGGGGCCAGGTTAACATGGGGCGACGATCTTCACCGCCCCGGGCAAAGGGTTCTCGATAGGTTTCCATCTCGTCGTCGCTGAGCGAACGAATAATCGATGACGGGAGTATCGCCTCCACGAACAGGTTCTTTTCCAATACAATTTTTTCACCGGCATCCGTGCGCATCGATTCGAAAATGCCGCGCGCGGCTTCAGGCCATTCGTCCCAGCTTACCGGCCGCACGATGCCTTCCATATAAACAATACCGGCGACGCGATCACGATGCCGGTTGGCCCAGTCAAAACCCAGCGCTGAGCCCCAGTCGTGAATCACGAATGTGATGTTGTCGCCCAGATCCAGTTGATCGAGCAGGCCATCCAGATATTCGCGATGCTCAACGAAGGTGTAGGAGTCGGGGCCGGGATTATCGAGTTTTTCTGAATCGCCGTGGCCGATCAGATCGGGCACGATACAGCGCGCCTGATCGGATACATGGGGCACAACGTTGCGCCACAGGTAGCTTGACGTCGGGTTGCCGTGCAAAAACACAACCGCAGCACCGCGGCCGGCCTCGTGATACGCCATCTGTTTGCCGTTGACGTTCTTGTACTGCTTGCTCAGTGGATTTGCGTTCATAAGTATGTGCTTTGTTGTTGCGTCAATAGCCGGACTTTAACTGACAGTCGCCAGTACATAAAAGTAACGCCGGCATTATTCCGGATCGATTCGATACCCCACACGTGGAAAATGCACGCATACCTCGCCGGTCTGCTCGCTGCTGCGACGCACTGACACGGTGTGGCAATCGGCCGATTGAATTGTGCCCCTGACCGACACCTCACCGCCGTCGATATCCGGCCCAATGGCGACTGCCATACCCGGTTTGAGTTGTTGCGGATCGAGCGGGTCGAAACCGCTTGCAGTGATTGATTCACTGTTGGCGGCGATTTGCAATGCCTCGGCCGCTGTCATGTCAGTGCTGCTGCCGTGGCCGATCGCCTGAACGGATTGCTCCCAGCGCAAAAGGTTGGCAAATGGCGCCAGTAACTCCGCACCGCCATCCCATCGGTTGCGTACAAACCAGACCAGATAATAGCCACAGGCGTCGGTAAGGCCGGCGCTGTCGCCGGTCAGGAAGGGCTGATTGGCCAGTGCCTCGTCGAGCCAGTAAAACTGGCCTCGCACCTGTGCTGCGGTATGGGCCAGTTCGCGTTGCGCCTGGGTGAGCTCCTCCTGCCAGTTGGGCCCGAAGTAGAGCCTGCCGCGATCTTCGGCAAAATCTGCCGGTAGTGCATCACCGGCGCCGGCCAGCACCAGTTGAATCGTTTGCTTGAACAGCTTGTCGTCGGTCCAGCGCGTGAAGGCCCAGGCGCGGCCGGCATCGGCGGCGGGATAGTAAGCAGGTGACGGGTGGCGCTTGTCGATTTCGCGAAGGATGCAGAGGCTGTCGCAGTATATGTCCGCGCCAATCTGCATGACCGGTGTACGCCGGTAGCCGCCGGTCAGCGGGATAAGATCCGGCTTGGGCGGTATGCGGGGGATTTCCACCGAGCGCCAGGCCAGGCCCTTGATCCCGAAACCGACACGGACTTTTTCAGCGACGGGAGATTGCGGGTAATTGTGCAGAATAATTTCAGACATAGGCGTTCGGTCTTTTTGGCTGGCTATTACCGCGTTTGCTCCAATCGGGTCCCGGTTGAACCCGCGTGGTTTGAGCGGCAGTACATCGGTTTATAGGTTTCCCGCTATCGTATCGCAGGTGGCGGGTATTCTGGGATTTTGTTGCCTGTTGTGGTGTGCAAGCGTGTCATTGCTTAAGTGGCGCCTCGCTCACGCGTCGGGTTACCAGTGAGCTGTCAGGTGTAGGGGAGCCTGACGCGTCAGCGAGTGGATGGACGGTGGCGATCTTTTCTGCAGTGGCGCCTCGCTCACGCGTCGGGTTACCTTTGAGGAGTGGCAGTTGTAGGGGGAGCCCGACGCGTCAGCGAGTGGATGGACGGTGGTAATCGTTGTTGACGTAGTGCCTCGCCCACGCGCGTCGGGTTACCTCGCCTGCCGCGTGGTTGATATCGTTGATCAAACTTCAGCGATTCAGCATTGCCTGGCCTACGGGCCGAAGATTCATATGTCGATCGACGAAGCCGTGGCGGGGGCCGTAGCCTCTGTCGATATCGGCAAAGGTATCGAATTGCAGTGATACGGCAGGCAACGGCTCGCAACGATCAATCGCTGCCAGCACTCGCGCTTTGATGGCATCGTCGTCGAAATTGCAAACCGCCGGATTGCTGTGCGCCAGCCGCACATTGGCAATACAGGTAAGGCCAGTGTCGGCGAAACGTTGCTGCATTTTTGCAAGCAACGGCGCCGGGTCGGTCTCCAGTGGTATCTGAATGACTATACCGTGCAGGTCTGTTGTGTTACCCCATCGCTGCAGTGCGGCAAACACCTGATCAACTTCGTGCCACAAAAATCCACTGCTGACGCTGTGGGCGAATGGCTTGTCTCCTGTGTCGGTGTGTGATGACGAATGGACTTTA
>CAKZSB010000420.1 GCA_937920585.1 uncultured Granulosicoccaceae bacterium
ACCGAATCTGAAAGTTTGGCGACCTTTTGCTCATAGTCGGCAATCGCCTGTTTGCTACTGCCGAGCTCGTCCTGAGTCTCCAGTAACTGGCTGCCCAGCACGGTGCGTTCTTCCGTTAGCAAGCGTATTTCGCCTTCGCGCTCGTTGTTGCCATGCCACATGCCGAGCATGCCGAATGCTGCGAGGCCGACGGCTCCATACTTGACTGACTTCGCGACGCGAGGGTCGCTGGGCATCAGATGTTTTTCGCGGATATCTTCCCGACTATTGGACATTCGGAGCGCTCCTGGTAAGGCTTAACGATAACCAACAGTCGCTACGATGTTTAGCCGCGACTGGCGGTCTGGTTGTCTCAGTTGTGCAACACTTACAATGTTGCCAGCTTGTCATTTCCACCATTATAACCACAGTCGATGGTTCACAGAGCAGACGTGGTAGGTCAAATTTGGTGAACAAGCCGCATGGGAGTCACATTTTGCGATGTTGCAGCTGCTTGACACGATTGGTCATTTCCGACACAACACGTCGCACGCGAAAACGCTGCGCAGATTGGCGAGCTGCCGGGTAGGACGCCATTATTGCCTCCAGTCGCCGGCGCAATGCCGCCGGTTTTTCATCCGACGATAAAAAAGCACAGACACAATTGCCATAACTTGGCTGGCTGAACTGATACGCCAGCACGGGCTTTCCGGCCGCTTTTTCGTAATTTTCGATGCTTTGGCGCATCTGTCGCGCGTCTTCAAAGTTGATAATGAGGATGCCGTCGGGGTTAAGCATCCCGAGCAGCGACGCAAACCACGCAGCTGTGGCCTCCGCCACCCGCACAGGTTCCCCATCGCACTCGGTAAAAAGGTCCTCGACCACAACATCGAATTTGGCCCCACGATAGTTCGCAACCCAGTCAATGGCATCAGCACATTCCAGCGTGACGCCCGCGTCGGTAAGGCCAAAGAACTTTCGCGCTACCTGCAGATGCACGGGATCAAGCTCTACGCCGACGACTTCATCTGCCTGCAGAAGCTGCCGATACAATCGCAGGCAGGCGCCACCGCCTACGCCCAACACCAACACTCGAGCAACCGACTGTGTTGAAAACAGCGCGGGTATGAACAACAGATCCCATACGCCACCCGCCAGCGGTCGCGCCGGATTCCATTGCGAATGGAACACCCCGTCTTTGTAGAGGCGCACGGACTGCCCGGCCGTACGAACCTGGTAGAGCTTGTCGCCGACTTCTTTTGACCAAATGATTGCCATCACCGATACCCGGGGCTGGTTATTGAAAAAATCGCGGCCTCAAGGTATCCGCCCGCCTATAATCGCCCGACCTGCAATTTCAGTGAAAAGGCACAACCCGACTTGAACATCCACCTGAAAGCACTGGGCTGCCGCCTGAACGAGGCCGAACTCGAGAACTGGGCGAGAGAATTTAACGCAGCCGGCCATCGAATAGTCAATACTGCAATCGACGCTGATGTCACCGTACTGAACACCTGTGCGGTGACGACAGAGGCGGTAAAGAAATCTCGCAAGTTGATCAATCGCAGCCGCCGGGCGAACCCTGCCGCGAAATTGGTGGTGAGCGGATGCTTCGTATCAACAGGCGAATCGGGTGATGCGACGGAGCTCGGCGTCGACTTGCTGGTCGACAACCGCGAGAAAGGCAAGCTGGTTGAATCAGTGCTGACACACTGGCAATCGCCGACAATGCCAGAGGGCGCAACAACACCGGCGGAGTACTCGCTTTTCGAGCGAAACCGGCAACGGGCGTTCATCAAAATTCAGGATGGTTGTCGCTACCGCTGCAGCTATTGCATTGTCACCATCGCTCGTGGTGCCGAGACCAGCCGCTCGGTGCAGGAGATCATCGATGAAGTTAAAGCCCTGCATCAATCCGGCGTGCAAGAGGTGGTACTCACCGGTGTTCATGTTGGCGGCTATGGCAGTGACATCAATTCGAACCTTATGCTGCTGGTGCAAGCCATTCTTGCCGACACCGATATTCCGCGCGTGCGCTTTGCATCGGTTGAACCCTGGGATCTGGGTGACGGTTTTTTCCGTTTGTTTGAAAACCCGAGGCTGCTCCCACACATGCATCTGCCGTTGCAAAGTGGCACAGACTCGGTGTTGCGCCGCATGTCGCGACGCTGTCACACCGCCGATTTTGAGCAGCTGGTTCTGCAGGCAAAAGCCGCCGTGCCCAATTTTAATGTCACCACCGATATCATTGTCGGATTCCCCGGCGAAAGCGAACTGGAGTGGCAACAATCACTGGATTTCATCGATCGCATGTCATTCGGGCACATCCATATTTTCAGTTATTCGGCACGCACCGGGACGAAGGCCGCCAACATGCCCGAGCAGGTCGATGAGGCTGTCAAGCGTTCCAGAAGCGCCGAATTGCACGAACTGGCTCGCCGCCATCAGCTAGCCAATCTCAGGCGCAGCGTTGGCCAGACGCACGCTGTTCTTTGGGAAAAAGTCTCCCGGCCACCGGGAAAGCCCGCAGAAATCAGTGGCTATACACCGAATTACCTGCGTGTCTGTGCGCCGGTTAGTGCCGGACTCGAAGTTAATCGTATCTCTTCCTGCAGACTGACAGACATCGACGATGCTCGCTCGATTGCTCTAGGTTCTGCAACGTCATTGAACGATTAACGAATAAAAATCTCCAAACCTGTGACCGGCGGCACAGACCTTGTAATTGTTGCGATGTCTGCCAGTCGAGCCCGGCTCAGCTATAATCGCCGACAGGACAACGTGTTATCCCATGTTGTTCGCACCTGCGACCGGCTGATCACCACAAGCCGATCACTCAGCATCGGCCCGCCTGCTTCCAATTCGAATCACCTGGGGCGGTGCGACTGACAAGCAGTCATCTGCAGTGATTGCCCACCCCGGCCAGCACTGCAATAACCTCACTATCAACGAAAGGTTGCTCCATGCGCGAACTGCCAGATACCGATCCACAGGAAACCCGCGAGTGGCTAGAGGCGCTCGACGCGGTTATCGAGCACGAGGGGCCGGAACGCGCGCACTACTTGCTGGAAAGGCTGATCGATCAATCCCGCCGTTCAGGTACCAACTTACCGTATAGCGCTTCAACCGCCTATATCAACACTATTCCCCCGCATCTGGAACACACAAGCACGGGCAACCACGAGGTCGAGCACCAGATCCGCTCGATGATCCGCTGGAATGCAACGGCAATGGTGCTGCGCGCTAACCGTGACGGGTCAGATCTGGGCGGACACATTGCCAGTTTCGCCTCTGCAGCCACGCTTTACGACGTTGGCTTCAACCATTTTTTCCGCGCCCCCGGCCCAGAGCATGGCGGTGATCTTGTCTTTATCCAGGGTCACACCGCACCGGGGATCTACGCGCGCGCCTACCTCGAGGGAAGATTGAGCGCGGAGGATCTCGATAACTTCCGCCGCGAAACTGACGGCAAGGGCTTGTCATCCTATCCACACCCCTACCTTATGCCCGACTTCTGGCAGTTTCCCACCGTTTCGATGGGCCTGACTTCGATCATGGCGATCTACCAGGCGCGCTACCTGAAGTATCTGCAGGATCGCGGATTATCAAAGACCAGCAATCGGCAGGTTTGGGCTTTCATGGGTGACGGCGAAATGGACGAGCCGGAATCTCTTGGCGCGATCTCACTGGCGGGTCGCGAAAAGCTCGACAACCTTACGTTTGTCATCAACTGCAATCTGCAGCGCCTCGATGGCCCGGTGCGCGGCAATGGCAAAATCATTCAGGAGCTGGAAGCCGTCTTTCGCGGTGCTGGCTGGAACGTTATCAAGGTTATCTGGGGCTCTTACTGGGACCCTTTGCTGGCGCGAGATCACGATGGCAAGCTCAAGCAACTGATGATGGAAACCGTCGACGGCGAGTACCAGAATTTCAAAGCGAAGGATGGTGCCTATACGCGAGAGAAATTCTTCGGCAAATATCCGGAAACTGCTGCAATGGTTGCAAAATTATCCGACGAAGATATCTGGCGCCTGAATCGTGGTGGTCACGATCCCCACAAGATCTTTGCGGCCTATCATGCCGCCACCAATCACGACGGACAGCCGACCGTTATTCTCGCCAAAACCGTCAAGGGATACGGTATGGGTGAATCTGGTGAGGGCACCAATGCCACGCATCAGCAAAAGAAAATGGCGATGGAATCACTGCGAGGCATGAGGGATCGTTTCAATATCCCGCTCAGTGATGAACAGGTCGAGAACCTAGAGTACTGTCAGCCGGAAGCAGGCAGCGAATTGCTCACGTATATGCGTGAGCGACGCGAGGCGTTGGGAGGCTATTTGCCACAACGTAAGAAATTCGCCGAACCACTCGAAGTTCCGCCACTGGAATCGTTTTCGGCCATGTTGAAAGATTCCGGCGAGCGCGAAATTTCTACCACCATGGCTTTCGTTCGCCTGCTCACCTCCCTTACCCGGGATAAGAAAGTAGGCAAGCATATTGTGCCAATCGTCCCCGACGAGGCGCGCACGTTTGGCATGGACGGCATGTTCAGGCAGCTCGGCATCTACTCGTCCGTGGGGCAGCTCTACACACCCCAGGATCGCGACCAGGTCATGTTTTACAAAGAAGACAAAAGCGGCCAGATTCTCGAAGAGGGAATTACTGAAGCAGGTGCGATGTCATCCTGGATCGCGGCTGCCACGTCATACAGCACACACGGCGTGAGCATGGTACCTTTTTATGTTTTCTATTCGATGTTCGGCTTCCAGCGGATCGGCGATCTCGCCTGGGCCGCCGGTGATATGCGAGCGCGTGGTTTTCTGATCGGCGGTACAGCGGGTCGCACAACACTCAATGGCGAGGGTTTGCAACACCAGGACGGCCATAGCCACCTGCTCGCCAGCACAATTCCCAATTGCGTTTGTTACGACCCGTGTTTTGCCTATGAAATGGCGGTGATCGTGCACAACGGCATGCAGAGAATGGTGCAAAACCAGGAAGATGTATTTTTCTACATCACCGCGATGAATGAAAACTACCATCACCCGGCACTGCCCGATGGCGTCGAGGACGGCATCATCAAAGGCATGTACAAACTCAATAGCGTCGACGCCAAGGGCAAAATGAAGGTCAACCTGCTTGGAGCCGGCGTCATATTGCGTGAAGTTATCGCCGCCGCGGAACTGCTGCGCGATGACTGGGATATCAGCGCTGATATCTGGAGTGTTACCAGCTTCAACGAACTGCGACGCGAGGGCCTGGCGGCAACTCGCTGGAACATCCTCAACCCTGCCAAACCGGCGCGCGTGCCCTATGTAACGGAGTTACTTGGACAGTCCTCAAACCCTGTCATCGCATCCAGCGACTACGTCAAGTCTTTGTCCGACGGCATCAGAGAATTCATTCCACAAACCTACAGGGTACTGGGCACCGATGGCTTCGGGCGTTCCGATACACGCGAAAAGCTGCGCGATTTTTTCGAGGTGAATCGCTTCTATGTAGTGGTTGCGGCATTGAATTCGCTCTGTGACGACGGAGCCATTGAGGCCGAAGTCGTTGCCAGTGCGTTAGCGAAGTACGGCCTTAACCCAAACAAGCCGAATCCGGTAACGGTTTAACTGGAGCGTGACCATGACAGAACCAGCAGAGATTCGCGTTCCGGATATCGGAGATTTTGATTCGGTAGAGGTAATTGAACTACTTGTGGCCGTCGGTGATACCGTGGAGGCCGAACAATCACTAATCACACTGGAGAGTGACAAGGCCAGTATGGAAATACCGGCAAGCCACGCGGGCACAGTCGAGAGCATCGCGGTGGCAGTTGGCGACAAGGTTTCAGAAGGGGACGTGATCGTGTCGCTGTCGGCATCTCCAACAGCCCCTGCAGAACCGGACAAGGCAGCACCGACCGCCGAAGTTGCACCTGTCGAGCAGTCCACCGCCAGCGCTGAAACCGTATCTGTTCTGGTGCCTGACATCGGCGATTTCGATGAAGTGGAAGTGATTGAAATTCTTATTCAGCCCGGGGAGCACATCACAGTAGAGCAGTCTCTCGTCACACTTGAAAGTGACAAGGCGAGTATGGAGATTCCATCGACTGTCAGCGGCGAGGTAACCAGCATACTGGTGGCGGTTGGCGACAAGATCTCCGCCGGCTCCGAGATTGTGCAAGTCAGCGCCACAGGCGTGGTAAATGACGCACAGCCGGCAAGCACGCCCGCCCAGCCTCCCGCGGCACCTCAACCAGAACCAGCTGCCCCAAACGCTTCAGCTGAAACCGATACCAGCAAGCGCAAACAGAACGCCCGCTCACCAACACAAAAGATGGCTCGGGAATCGGGGAGTCGCGCACACGCCAGCCCGGGTGTGAGAAAGTTCGCCAGGCAGCTGGGTGTGGATCTGACGCTGGTCGCAGGCTCTGGCCACAAGGGGCGAGTGCTAAAATCGGACGTTAAATCGTTTGTAAAATCCAGTATGGAGACCAGCGGCACCCCGTATGGCCGCGCCGGATCTGCCGTCGGTTTCACAGGTGGCGCCGGCATCCCGCCCATTCCGGAAGTGGACTTTTCTGTCTTTGGCGAGACGGAACGGGTCGAACTCACCAGAATCAACCGCCTGACTGCCCAGAACCTGCATCGCGCATGGTTGAACATGCCGCTGGTGACTTACCACGAAGAAGCCGACATCACCGAGCTGGAGGCATTTCGAAAGTCGTTAAAAGCCAAGGCTGCCGATAAAGGCATCAGAGTGACCGGGCTGGTATTTCATGTAAAGGCTCTCGCCGCGGCAATCAAAGCTTTCCCTCGCTTCAACTCCTCTTTGTCGGCCGACGGTGAATCACTGGTCTACAAGAAATACTTCAACATTGGTATTGCAGTAGACACGCCTGCCGGGCTGGTCGTCCCCGTGCTCAAGGACGCCGACAAAAAGAGCATTTACACACTCTCCGAAGAGATGTCCGAGCTGAGCAAAAAGGCCCGCGAGAAAAAGCTGAAACCCGATGACATGCAAGGCGCCTGCATGACGATCTCCAGTCTCGGCGGCATCGGTGGCACAGCATTCACGCCAATTGTTAATCCACCCGAAGTCGCAATTCTGGGCATCTCCCGAGCGAAGATGCAACCCGTCTGGAACGGTACCGAATTCATACCGCGGCTAATGTGCCCGCTGGATGTTACCTACGACCACCGCGTCATCGATGGTGCAGAAGGTGCGCGTTTCATGGCGCACTACTGCGAGCTGATCGCAGACGTTCGCAACCTGTTGCTATAACGAGGATTCGAACGTGAGCAATTTGCAGACTATCGAAATCCCCGATATCGGCGATTTCAATGACGTAGAAATTATCGAACTGCTGGTCGCCACGGGCGATCGCGTCGAAGTTGAAGATTCGCTTATCACTGTTGAGAGTGATAAGGCGAGTATGGAAATTCCGGCGCCACACAGTGGCGAGATTACTTCTATTCTCGTCTCTGTTGGCGATCGGGTATCGGCAGGCACCGCGATCGCGGTCATTGCAATGGACGATGCGCCCGCTACAACGGCGAGTGAACCCGCGGCACCGCAACCCGCCGCACCTGCCCCGTCAGCGGGTGATGCCTCACACACTGATGTGGTTGTCATCGGCGCCGGGCCAGGAGGCTATACAGCCGCATTCCGCGCAGCAGACCTGGGTTTATCTGTGACGCTGATCGAGCGCTACCCAACGCTTGGCGGCGTTTGTCTGAACGTTGGCTGTATACCCTCGAAAGCCCTGCTGCACAGCGCGCAAATCATCACCGAAACCCGTGAAATGCGTGATCACGGTATCGATTTTGGCGAGCCAAAAATCGACATCGATAAACTTCGGGGTTTCAAGGACAAAGTGATTTCGCAGCTCACCGGTGGCCTGGGCGGCCTGGCAAAACAGCGCAATGTCAGCGTCGTGCATGGCCTGGCAACTTTCGCCTCACCCAACCAACTCGCAGTCGAGCACAACAATGCCACGCAGCTGATTAATTTTAAACACGCTATCATCGCGGCTGGCTCGGAGGTCACCCGCATTCCAGGGTTGCCTTACGACGATGAGCGCCTGATAGATTCCACCGGTGCGCTGGCACTGGCCGACATCCCTGAGCGAATGTTAGTAATCGGCGGCGGCATCATCGGCCTTGAGATGAGTTGTGTCTACGCAGCGCTCGGCACCAAAGTCACCGTAGTCGAGTTATCGGATGCGCTGATCCCGGGCTGTGATCGCGATCTTGTGCGGCCGTTGGAAAAACGCATTCGCAAGCAATACGAGAACATCTACACCGGCGCCAAAGTGACGGGAGTTACCCCTGCCGACAACGGCCTGCAAGTGACATTCGAAGGCGGCAAAGCGCCTGCTTCTGATACTTTTGATCGCGTCTTGCTGGCGGTAGGTCGCAGCCCCAACGGTCGAAAGATTGGCGCAGAGAATGCCGGTGTGTCCGTTGATGAGCGCGGATTTATTGCCGTTGACGAGCAACAACGTACCAATGTTGATCACATCTTCGCTATTGGCGACATCGTTGGGCAACCCATGCTTGCGCACAAAGCGACACACGAAGGAAAAGTCGCAGCCGAAGTGATCGCGGGTCAGAAGTCAGCATTCGACCCCAGAGCTATTCCATCGGTCGCATACACCGACCCCGAAATCGCCTGGATGGGACTCACCGAGACCGAGGCAAAAGATCGCGGCATTGCCTACGAAAAAGGCGTATTTCCATGGGCGGCCAGCGGCCGGGCACTGAGCATTGCACGAAGTGAAGGACTGACCAAAGTTATCCTCGATCCGGACACAAAACAGCTTCTTGGCGCGGGGATGACAGGCCCCAATGCGGGCGAACTTATCGCAGAAGCAGTGCTGGCACTGGAGATGGGCGCTGACATCGAAGACATAGCGCTATCAGTTCACCCTCACCCGACCCTTTCTGAAACGCTGAACTTCGCGTGTGAAGTGGCGGAGGGCACTTGCACGGACATCTACGCACCGCGCAAGTGAAATGATCTGACTTTGCCGACAAAACCTGTCGGCAAAGGCCTTACAGCTTATGCGCCTTCCGGGCTGACCCCGGCGTCACCACTACGCGCTTTCGCCCACACTTGCGGAAGTGCGCCCAGCGCCGCATCGTAGGCCGCAATCACCGCTCTTATTTCTCGCGACTGATTGTCGTCTGCCTGGCTCTGCAGACGGGCAATGTACTGCGCACGCACTGCTTCCAGCCTGCTGGTAATAGCCTGTAGCGATGTACCATCCGCATCCCGCCCAAGGCTTGAAATCACGTCCCTGCCGTTCGCATCGTGCACCATAAACTCTCACCTGGTTGATGTACCAGCTTATCGCTGGCAAAGGCCCGGAGCGCGCCTGGCAAGAGCGCGTCCTGGCGCTACGCCACCAGATACCGGGGTTAGTCCACTATTTCACTTAACGGTTGCAGGATGCGCGGCTTGAACCTGAATCTGGCAGCAAGCCGGCAAAAACTTGATTAGGATGCTGGCGATCCCGTAATTACCTGCCGCCTGCGTGCCTCAGAGACCTCGAACGATCGCGCTAGTGACTGGAAATTGCCGATATTTAACCCGGAGCGTCGCTATTCGCCAACAAGCTGTCGCCATTTTGTCACCGCGCTACCCCCTGCCATCACTAATCTTGCGGCAAGACAGATGGTCTACGATTCTTGCACGTCAAATCAATATGCGCTTGCCAAAGAATGCTACTTTGGGCAGTGATTTCCAACCTTTACCCCGTGACCGAGTGCGCAGAAAATGTCAGAAGAACAATACGACGACGAAGAAGAAATCATCCTCTCGGAGCTGAACGATGATGAGTTGGTCGAGCAGATGCACGACGATCTCTACAACGGTCTGCGCGAAGAAATAGTTGAAGGGACAAACATCCTGCTTGAACGTAAGTGGGGCCCCGACAAAGTGCTCAATGATGCGCTGGTAGAAGGCATGAGAATCGTCGGCATCGATTTTCGCGACGGCATTCTGTTCGTGCCCGAGGTACTGATGGCGGCCAATGCGATGAAAGGCGGTATGGAGATTCTGCGCCCGCTGCTGGCAGAAACCGGTGCCGAAACCATTGGCAAAATGGTCATTGGAACGGTCAAAGGCGACATCCACGATATTGGCAAAAATCTCGTCTCCATGATGATGGAAGGCGCGGGCTTCGAGGTAATCGATCTGGGTATCAATAATCCGGTGGAAGACTACCTGGCAGCGCTCGAGGAGCACAAACCGGAAATCCTGGGCATGTCCGCACTGCTCACTACCACCATGCCTTACATGAAGGTGGTCATCGATACGCTGGTGGAACAGGGGCTGCGTGAGAAATACATCGTGCTGGTAGGTGGTGCTCCGTTGAATGAGGAATTCGGTACCGCCATCGGCGCCGATGCATACTGCCGCGACGCCGCCGTGGCCGTAGAAACCGCGTCGGCGCTTATTGCCGAACGCCGCGCAGCTTCCTGACGGCAACAAGCAGTGTCAGATCGGCAGGCACTGGTTATTGCTTGTGGCGCACTGGCACATGAAATTGTAGCGCTGCAGAAACTCAATGGATGGGATGCACTGAAGGTACAGTGTATTCCGGCAAGTATTCACAATACACCAGACAAAATCCCCGCGGCCGTCAGCGCGATCATCGATCGAGCGCGGCCGCACTATCAACAAATTTTTGTCGCCTTTGCCGATTGCGGCACCGGTGGATTGCTCGATCAGTTACTGCAAAAAGAGAACATAGAGCGCCTGGCCGGCGCACACTGTTACGAGTTCTACGCGGGTTCCGAAGATTTCTCGAAAATGGCTGAAGAGACTCCCGGAACTTTTTATCTGACAGATTTTCTGGCCCGACATTTTGACCGCTTGATTCTTGAAGAACTGGGTATAAAAAAGCACCCTGAACTGTTGCAAATGTACTTCGGCAACTACGAAAAACTGTTGTATCTGGCGCAGACAAAGCAGCCAGCGCTACAAGAGCTCGCGCGCGAAGCCGCTCTGGCACTTGGCCTGCCCTACGAGTATCGCTATACCGGTTATGGCCAACTGGAACCCGAGCTACGTCAGGTAAACGAGAGACTGATCCAATGGCAAAACTGATAACCGTTTACTGGCGTGATATTCCGGCGCAGGTGATCGCCAAGGCTGGTCGAAAGACCGCCAAGATACAACTGTCGCAACGTTTTCTCGATGCCATCGATATGGCCGCTATGAGGGCCGGCAAGGGTAGCACCGATGAGTACCTTGAAGATTGGCGGCGCGAACAGGTTGAATGCGGTGACGATCTACAGGCGGAAGCACAAACAGCCGCCGACCAGCTCGAGCACCAATTCCAGCCAGCTGTATTACAACAGTATGTAAAGGACCATGGACTGAGTAAGCCGGATGAAAACGACGGCTCATAATCCACGTGCTTGCTACTGGCCCCATTACTCTGCCCATTGTTTAGTGTAGCGCCATGAAAACACTTCGTCGCTGGTCGGTTCGACACGCGCGTTTCCTTGAAATTTTCTATAACGGTTTCGAGGCGTGCCTGCGCACAATGCGCCCCTTGATCAACAAGATTGGTCACGAGCGCCTCGAGCCTGCCTTTGCATCGACAGAACGCGTCATCAAGGGCGCACTATTCGATTGCAAAATGTGCGGCCAGTGCGCCCTCACCTCCACCGGTATGTCCTGTCCGATGAATTGCCCGAAGAACTTGCGCAATGGTCCTTGTGGCGGCGTACGTGCCAACGGCAATTGCGAGGTTATTGCCGATATGCCCTGCGTTTGGGTCGAGGCCTGGAAAGGCAGCCAGATCATGCAAAAATCAGAGGCAATTCACACCATTCAACCAGCGGTAAACTTTCAGCTTGAAGGCCAATCCGCCTGGTTGAGAGTGATTAAACAAAAATGACTAAAGCTGAAATCACTGCCGACACAGCCCGGCAAAACGTCAGCTTCTCGCCTGCCGAGCTGCTGCCAATTCTCCCGGGTCACAACTCGCCAGGCCGCTTTGAACGCGTGCTTCGTGCAGGTCGATTTGCAGTAACCACGGAACTCGCGCCACCCGATTCAGCCGATCCGGCACAGGTATTTGAACGCGCCAGCGTATTCGATGGCTATGTCGATGCGATCAACGCCACTGACGGCAGCGGTGCGAACTGTCATATGTCGAGCGTGGCGGTATGCGGCCTGCTGACGCGTGCCGGTTACTCACCGATAATGCAGATATCCTGTCGAGATAGAAATCGCATCGCGATCCAGGGCGAAGTTCTGGGCGCATCGGCAATGGGTGTGAGCAATATACTTTGCCTTACCGGTGACGGCGTGCAGGCAGGCGATCACCCGCAGGCGAAGCCGGTGTTTGATCTCGATTGTATTTCACTTCTGGAACTGGCGGCCCAAATGCGAGATAAGGGCACATTTCAAAGTGGCCGCAAGCTCGATGTACCGCCGTCAATTTTTCTCGGAGCCGCAGCCAATCCTTTCGCACCGCCACTGGATTGGCGCCCGCATCGACTGGCAAAAAAGATCGCCGCCGGCGCGCAGTTTATTCAAACCCAATATTGTTTTGATATCGCCCTGCTGAAAAACTACCTGGCGCGCGTATGCGACCTCGGCCTGGACGAGCACGTGTTTATTCTTGTGGGTGTCGGGACACTGGCATCGGCCAGAACTGCCCGCTGGATACGCGACAATGTACCGGGTGTGCACATCCCCGATAACATCATTGAGCGCCTCGAAGGTGCACAGGATCAACGCGCAGAAGGGATCGATATCTGTATCGAGCTGATCCAGCAATGCCGCGAGCTAAAAGGCGTTAGCGGCTGCCACATAATGGCTTACCGCCAGGAACAGTCTGTACCGGATATTATCCGCCGCTCGGGAATTCTTGACGATCGCCGCGCCGCAGCCAATAACAGAAGACTCGCCAGCCAGAAAGCAGTCTAAGCCGCCACAACAATAACCGGTGCTGATTATCCACGTCAGCCCACTCCAAATACAATCAGGAGCTGAACATGACCGAAACCGTTATCGGATCGGCAAGCCGCGACCACATCATCGGTTTCGAACGACCGTTCACCATGATAGGCGAACGCATCAACCCGACCGGACGCAAGCTGCTTGCAGAGGAGATGAAAAACGGCGATTTCAGTCGCGTTGAGGCCGATGCGATAGCACAGATCGAAGCCGGCGCCCACATGCTCGATATAAACGCCGGCATTCCTCTGGCAGATGAACCAGCGCTGCTCGCCCAGGCCATCGAGCTGGTGCAATCACTGAGCGACATTCCCATCTGCATTGACTCGTCGATCGTCGAGGCACTGGAGCGCGGCCTGCAGGCCTACAATGGACGCGCACTGCTCAACTCAGTCACTGGCGAAACCGAACGCCTGGAGCAGGTTCTGCCATTGGTAAAAAAATACGATGCCGCGGTCGTCGCCATTTCAAATGATGAAACCGGCATCTCTGAAGATCCGGATGTGCGCTATGCGGTGGCAAAAAAGATCGTCGAGCACGCGGCCGACTACGGTATAAAACCGCAGGACATTGTCATCGACCCTCTGGTCATGCCAATTGGTGCGATGGGCCAGGCCGGCCGACAGGTTTTCGATATCGTCCATCGAATTCGCCGCGAGCTTAAATGCAACACAACCTGCGGTGCGTCCAATATCAGCTTCGGGCTACCCAACCGAGACGGGATCAACAGCGCATTTTTAACGATGGCAATGTCGCATGGAATGACTTCTGCGATCACCAATCCGATTCACCAGGAAGTGATGCAGGCGGTGATGGCGGGCGATGTGCTGATGGGACACGATGCTGATTGCCTGCGCTGGATCAATAAATTTCGCGCCCCGCCAGCCGAGGGTGATCGCGGACGGCGCACGAGCAGACGCAGACGCCCCGCCACCTGACTCCGCTCCATCGCGCATACAGAGCCCTCTATCATGTCGAACAATTCGCCAGCGCCCCCAGTGGACGAACAACAAGTCAAAGTCGTGTTCACCCCCAGTGGACGACGCGGTTGGTTTCCGGTTGGCACACCTGTGCTCGAAGCGGCGCGCTCACTGGGCGTGGACGTCGATTCAGTCTGCGGTGGACGCGGAATCTGCGGCCGTTGCCAGGTGGAGTGTCCGGAGGGGGAGTTCTCCAAACACGGAATAACCTCCAGCGCAGCTGCGCTTAATGAATTCACCAAAACAGAGGCGCGCTGGGAACGGGTAAAAAAGATATCGCTGAACGGACGCAGACTTGGCTGCCAGGCACAGCTGCAGCGCGACGTTGTCATCGACATTCCACCCGACAGCCAGGTTCATCGACAAGTCGTGCGAAAAGGTGCCGACCTGCTCGATATCGAACTCAACCCGGTGGTGCGTCTGTTCTACGTCGAAGTGCAAAAACCCGATATGCACTCCCCAACCGGTGACTTGCAACGGCTAAAAAATGCACTCGAATACGAATGGCACCTCACTGATCTTTGCTGTGAGACATCACTGATCCCGGAACTACAAATACGCCTGCGTGAAGGCGATTGGAAAGTAACCGTGGCCGTTGCCGAGGACAACAACATCATCGGCCTCTGGGCAGGATTCAAAGAACAGGTGCTCGGGCTTGCGATAGATATCGGATCAACTACCGTTGCCGCACACCTGTGCGATCTAATGACCGGCGACGTACTCGCATCCAGTGGCTTGATGAACCCACAGATCAGATTCGGCGAAGACCTGATGAGCCGAGTCTCGTATGTGATGATGAATCCCGGCGGCGAAACTGAAATGACACGTGTTGTAAGACAGGCTTTGTGTGAGTTAACCACAGCCTGCACCGATGAAATTGGCGCAAAGCCCGAGGATGTTGTCGCGTTAACCATGGTCGCAAATCCCGTCATGCACCATCTGCTGATGGGTATCAATCCGGTCGAGCTTGGTGGTGCACCGTTCGCACTGGCGACCGACCAGGCGATTCGATGCCGGGCAATGGAACTGGATTTAAACGCCCATCCAAACGCGCAGGTGTATTTTCTACCGTGCATCGCCGGCCACGTTGGCGCGGATACCGCCGGCGTGATCCTGGCTGAGCGGCCAGACACAATGGAAGAATTAACACTGCTAGTCGATGTTGGTACAAATGCCGAGATTGTCCTTGGCAATCGGCGTCGCTTGCTGGCCTGTTCCAGCCCCACCGGCCCGGCCTTCGAGGGTGCCCAGATCAGTGGCGGTCAGCGAGCGGCGCCGGGTGCAATCGAGCGGGTACGCATTAATCGTGAAACCCTGGAACCAAAATTCTCGGTGATTGGATCAGATCTTTGGTCCGATGACCCGGCGTTCGCTTCGGAAACCAGTGCGACCGGTATCACCGGCATATGCGGCAGCGGCATTATCGAAGTAGTTGCCGAAATGTACCTGGCCGGCATCATTGACCACAACGGGGTCGTTAACGGCAGTCTCGCCAGTCGCTCCGAACGCATCACCGAAGATGGCCGAACGTTCTCCTATGTGCTGCACGACGGTGATGTAAAGGTTGTAATCACACAAAACGACGTGCGCCAGATTCAGCTTGCAAAGGCCGCGCTCTATGCAGGGGTGAGATTACTGATGGATCGCCTCGAAGTAGAGAAGATCGATCGAATCAGACTGGCAGGCGCATTTGGCAGCCACATTGATGTGAGCTATGCGATGGTGCTGGGCCTGATTCCCGACTGCGATCTGGCCAATGTTTCATCGGCTGGCAATGCAGCCGGCTCCGGCGCTCGCATCGCACTGCTCAATCGCACCGCTCGGGACGATATCGAACGGCTCGTCGATCAGGTTGAGAAAATCGAGACCGCGGTAGAGCAGAAATTTCAGGAACACTTCGTTGCGGCGATGGCAATTCCGCATGCCACCGCCGAGTTTCCTAATCTGGCTAGCGCGTTCACGCTACCTCCCCGGCAGGAGGCCTCAGATGTGGGCAGAGCTCGCCGCAGCCGTCGCGGGAAGCGCAGCAGAAGCTGAACATACTGTGGTGCGGCGCAGTGAGCTTGCCCGCGCCGGGGTAGTTTTGACATGACCTGTCTCCACCTGCCCGGCCGCCCGTCGGCGCTCGTCACGCGGCGGCAGACCAAACGTATCCCGGTAGCATTTGCTGAAATGCGGTGCTGATATAAATCCGCAGGCCAATGCGATATCGACTATCGGCATACTGGTTTGCAACAACAACTGGCGGGCGCGCTCCAGACGCAGCTCGAGGTAATAACGCGTTGGCACGCATTGCAGATAGCGCTGGAACAGACGCTCCAGTTGCCGGCGCGACAGCCCGACATGAAATGAAAGCTCATCGAGCGTCATCGGCTCTTCAATGTTCGCTTCCATCAGCGATACCGCCTCGGCAAGCTTAGGCTGATTCGTGCCGATTCGCTGCGTCAGCGGCACTCGCTGGCGATCGTGTTTGTCGCGTATCCGATCGCACATGAACATTTCGGAAATCGCGGATGCCAGGTCAGCGCCATGCGCTTCGCGGATTTCATGCAGCATCATATCAAGCGGCGCAGTACCACCCGCACTGGTATAGCGATCGCGGTCGATTTCGAACAGATCGGGCGAAATAACGAGTTGTGGAAACTCTTCACGCGCACTAGCCATATTTTCCCAGTGGATCGTGCAGCGATAGCCGTCCAGCGCATCCGCCCTGGCAAGCACATAGGTACCGGTGCAGAGCGCGCCAAGTACAATTTGTTTCTTCGACAGCGATCGAAGCCAGGTGAGTACGCTGGCACCCACCTGGTGCTGCACCTGATTGCCGGCACAGACAAAAATAGCATCACAATTTACGGTATCGCCAATTTCGCGATCTGCGCTGATTGACAGTCCGTTACTCGCAGCGACTGCACCACCATCAGCGCTGAGGATGGTCCATTCGTAGAGCACCTCACCAGCCAGTTGGTTGGCCATACGCAGTGGTTCGATCGCTGACGAAAAGGCCAGCATCGAAAAGTTGGGAATCAACACGAAGCCGAGACGTGTCGGCTCGTTTACATTCTTTTTGGCAATCATGGGTTCGAGATACTCGCAGCATTGGATTTGGGCGCTGCGCTGTATGATTCAGCGCTATTCATCCCGACGTTGCGTTTGACGCAATTCAGTAAGTACGCGCTGGCGGTGACGGTCGAACGGGGAAGTCAACCACCAAGCGGGCGCATAATGTACCGATTGCGACACCTTGCTGGAGTGCCAGATGAGGAAATATCGGGTACCAACTGCCGCAGTTAACCGCTCAAGCCAGAATTCATCTCTAACTCGGGCCATAAACATTTGATATTGATAGCATTAAAAATATTGATAACCACTGTCAATTCTCGGCAGAGCAGGTAAATAAATCCCGGCAAGCGCGCCAATACGGGCTGGATCAGTAGTTCGCGTCCGCAAATTCGCTCTTTCGACGTGCCATGTAGTCGAGTAAAGCCTCATCTATGGCAGGATCAATAGGCGGTGCCTGGTAGTCGGCCAGCATGGTTTTACAGAGCTTGCTGGCTCGCGCACTGGCATCCAGAGCGCCTTCAGACTCCCATTGCTCAAAGCTGTTGTTGTCTGCCACTGCTGAGCGATAAAACGCTGTTTCGAAATTTCGTTGTGTGTGCTCGCAGCCCAGAAAATGCTGACCTGGCCCCACCTCGCGCAGCGCATCCAGTGCCTGTCCGTTTTCGGAAAAGTCGACGCCACCGGCAAACACCTGCATCATGCCGGCCTGGTCAGCGTCGAGAATGAACTTCTCGTAGCTCATCACCAGCCCGCCTTCCAGCCAGCCAGCGGTATGTAACATGAAGTTCACACCAGCCAGCAACGCGGTCTGCAGCGTGTTGGCCGCCTCGTAGGCAGCTTGCGCGTCCGGCAACTTTGATGCGTTCAGACCACCACCCGATCGAAACGGCACACCCAGCCGCCGCGCCAACGCCGCCGCCAGGTACAACACCGAGGTCGGTTCCGGCGTGCCGAACGTCGGCGCCCCCGACTGCATTGACACCGAACTCGCAAACGTACCGAACACGACCGGTGCCCCGGGGCGGACTAATTGCACAAATGCCATACCCGCCAGGGCCTCGGCAAGAATCTGGGTGACCGTGCCGACCACAGTAACCGGCGACATGGCACCGGCCAGAATAAACGGCGATATCACTGTCGCCTGATTTGCCAGAGCGTAGACTTCCGCGGCACCGAGCATGGTGTCATCAAAGGTCATCGGTGAATTGGCGTTGATCAGGTTGATTAAAACCGTCTTCTCAACACCCTGAGCGTCGAGAAAATCGTCGCCGAACAGAATGCGCGACATGGCAACGCTGTCTTGCGCTCGCTCAGCCGCTGTTACCGACCCCATAAAGGGTTTGTCGCTGTAACGCATGTGCGCGTAGAGCATGTCGAAGTGACGCTTGTTGACCGGCAGATCAACTGGCTCGCACACTGTACCGCCCGAGTGGTGCAAACCGGGGCTCAGGTAGGCAAGCTTGACGAAATTGCGAAAATCCTCAATGTTCGCGTAGCGTCGCCCCTGATCCAGATCGCGTACAAACGGCGATCCATAGGCCGGCACCATGACAGTCGCCTTGCCACCGATTTGCACACTGCGCGCTGGATTTCTGGCGTGCTGGACGAAGCTGTTCGGCGCACTTGCCTGGATAATCTCGCGACACATCCCGCGTGGAAACCTGACTCGCTCCCCTTCTACCTGGGCACCAGCCTCCTTGAACAATTCCAGTGCGCGCGGAAATTCTCGAAACTCAATGCCGATTTCCTCCAGCACGATATCGGCATTAGCCTCGATGAGCTCGAGTTGCTCCTCGCTGGCGATTTCATACTCGGGGATCGAACGTGTAATATAAGGTGCGCTCTGCGCTGCGCCAGCGTTGGCGCGCTGAGCCCTCTTTTGCTCACGTCCGCCGCCTCTTCTGCGTCTGGGTTCGGCCATTGTTTCAACACCTGAAATATTTGTAACACCAGTATTAGCTGCGCAACGGTCGCGGGCTAACAAAGACGCGACTCGCAGCTATATGAAAACGCCACAATGCACCTTGCCTTGAAGGTTTGTGACACCTTAGTCATCAGTTCCAATATTTTGCAGAGTTTCACACCGAAATATCGGCACAAATTATTGTTTTAGTTACTATTCTCCCATTATCGCCCAAGCGACTCATCGTTTGAGCAACCACTGGATACAGATCAACCCAAAGATTAATTTGCCGGAGGATCTGTATGGCGCTAAATCGAAACACGAAAAAACCTTGCAGCAGTGGCACGCTCTCGCCGTTTCCGCGAAAATTGTACAAATTCATTTACTATCATTTAACCCACAGGCTGTTCAAGCGGTCTAGCAACCAGGGCTTACGGATGTCAAACCCGACAGACAAAGATTCAAACGATCAATCTACAGACAGTACTCAGCGCATCACTGACGAGATGCGGCGTGACGCATCGCGCCCGGCAGCACCCGCTGCCACCCAGCGTCCAGCCGAAGATGCCACAGTAAAAAAATCTGCCGCAGTCGCCGCAAAACCTGGTCCGGCCGCTGCCGCACCTACTAAAGCCCCAGTCAGGCGCCCGGTGCGTACCCGCCGCAAACGTGCGCACGTAATCGATCCTGCGATCACTCGTGAAGGCAGCCTGCTCGGCCCGCTGTTGCTGGGTCTGCTGCTGCTGGCGTCGATCGCATGGTTTGCGATTAAACACTACACGCCACACATCCAGCGCGACCTGCTGCGTCGCTCTACCGAAGCGCTGCAATCCGAAGGGCTTGATCAAAACGCGTTTGTCGAGATTGACGGCCGCCATGCCATATTGAAAGGCAGTGTCGCGAGTGCAGCTGACCGAGATCGCGCTGAAGCTGCCGTCGGCGGCACATTCGGCGTGAGAGACGTCGACAATCAACTATCACTGGCCACTGTGTCATCAACCCAGGCGCCGGCATCAGGGCGCGCGGCCAGCACTTTCTCCCTCAGCCGTGACGGTGAAAAAACTACGGTTCAAGGGACCGTTTCTGCCCAGCACTACTCAGACGCTCTCACGACTGCATCTGAAGACGCTTTCGGCGCTGGCAATGTCGACAGCAAGATCGAGATCGCCACTGGCGTAACCAACCCGGGCTGGCTGCCCCGCTTGCCTGAGCTGTTAACCGATGTCGCCGCCCTGCAGGACGGCGCACTGGATATTACCGGCGATGCACTGACAATCAGCGGCACCACAGAGACCAACGCGCAACGCGATGCGCTGGTGGCCAGGGCCAACGACACAGTCGGCAATTTGCTGACGGTGAATGATGAGCTCGTGTCGCTAGAGCCCGAGGCGCCGGCTACCGTTGCTGAAACCGAGCAGCCTGCGGCCGAGGAAACTGAACAACCCGCCGCCGAGGAAACTGCACAACCTGCCGCGGAGGAATCTGAACAACCGGCTGCCGAAGTACAGGCCGAACAACCCGCTGCCGAAGAAACGCCAGCGCCGACACCCGCACCGATGGCAAGTCTGGGCATGAGTAATCGCGGTGACGGTATCGAATTGCGCGGCACTATTGGTAACGAGCAAGCCAGGCAGGCAATGCTCGAGCAGGCGAACACTGTGTACGGTGCCGACAACGTCACCGACGCCATAGAGATAGACCCGGCAATCAGCGACCCGCCATGGGTCGACTCGATTGGCGCCTCGTTTGCCGACGTCAAGTCACTCAAACACGGCAATCTTTCGATCGGTAACGGCGCCGCTTTCCTGACTGGCACAACCAACAGCCCGTCAGCCAAAGCTGCCATTGAAGAAAAGCTGGCTAACACATTCTCTGGTGACACCGACTTTCAAAGCAATGTGATGGCAATTCCCGATCGCCCGGCCAGCATGCTGATCAAGAACACCGGCTCCGAGATCGCACTGAGTGGCAACTTGCCCCCCGAGGGCGCAGAAGCATTGCTGAGCGCCATGCAGGCCGGCTCCTCGCTGCCAACAATCGATCTGATAAACGTCGACGACCGCGTGATCGCGCCGGACTGGGTGGAACCACTGACGCAGTCACTGTCGGAACTGGCCTCCATCGAACAGCCATCTGTTGAGATTGATGATGCCGGTACGGTAATCCTGGGTGGCCAGGCAGACTCAGCTACAATCAGCGAAGATGCGGCCGGCAAAGTCGCCTCGTTGTTTGCCGAGTCTGTGAGCTTACGCAACGATATAAATGTCAAAACACCGACAATCACAGAACCTGAACCAGTAGATATAAACACGTTGCTGGCGGGTATCGATCTGTCAGGGATTCGCTTTGGCTCCAACAGTGCCGAGCTAACATCTGAGAGCCTCGCCATCCTCGACTCGGTAGCTGACGCATTGTCTCAAGTACCCGCCACAAGCCTGGAAATAGGCGGACACACAGACTCGCTTGGCGACTACAATTACAACGTCGATCTCAGCGCCGCGCGTGCCGAGGCAGTCAGACGACAGCTCGCCAGTCGCGGTATCGCTGACGAACGCATGTTCGCCAGAGGTTATGGACCAGACTCACCGATCGCCACCAATGACACTCGTGCAGGACGGGCCAGCAACCGCCGCATTGAGTTCAAGATAATTACCGGAGACTAATCCTATGCAATATGTGATCGGCGAGATTTTTGTCGGGCTCGGGATTGCCGCGCTGGCTGGCCTATTGGTCGGCTGGTTCCTGAAAGGCAGCTTTCGGACTGGAACGAAATCGGCCCGTACGTCGATCCCCGAATCGATTGATTCGGACGCCACACTCGACATGACAATGGCTCTGGCCGACAAGGACGTCGAAGTCGAGAAGCTGACGCTGGAACTGCACCAGCTGCGAGGTCGAGACGTGACCTTGCAGGCCGGCCACAGTAATCAGGTTCAGGAAATCAACCAGTTGCGCGAAGATCTAACCCGCGCACGCGAGGCGCTGGAGGCCAACCGGGCGGAATTCAGCTCCTTTCGCACGGCAAAGAAGGCAGAACTGGAGCAAGCTGCTCACCAGATCTCGGCCTTCAAATCCGGCAGTCCTGCCCAGGACGAGCGAATGGAAGAAGCTCGCGAAACCATATCGGCGCTACGCGTGGCGGTACGCGAAAACGACAGGATCATCGAGACACTTCGTGCACGGGTTCGCGAGGGCGACAACACCGTCGAGGATTTGCGTAACCAGCTACACACTGCCGAGCGCGGCAACTCGAACTCCAGTCAATTGCTAGCTGAGCGAGAGCAACAATTTTCGAGCCTCAAAATCCAGCTGGCACAAACAAGCGAGAAACTGGGCCTGCTCGAAGTTGAATCGCAAACCGCTAAAGAAGCGCGCAGCCAGGAAGTCGCACTCAATCGCAACAACGAGAAAAACCTCGCTGCACTGAACGCACGGTTGCAGGACGCCAGCAAACAGCTGACAGAAAAGCAGAACATCATCTCGCGCCTGGAAAAACAGATTGCGGAGTCCACCGCCCGCATCGACAACCTCCAGGCAGTCACTGGCAAATTCGACGCCACCGAAAAGGCGTTGCGAAAAGAGACCCGGCAGCGCGATGTCGAGATATCCATGCTCGACGGCCAGCTGAAAACCGCTACCGAGCAGCTCGACAAAGCGAAAGCTGAGCTGACCAACGCGGGCGAGCTGCGAAAAATGCACAAGGACAAATCAGCCGAGGTTGTTGCGATGCACGATATGCTTAGCGCTGCAGGCAAAAAGCGCGAGGCACTGGAAAGCGAGCTGGGCAAGATGAAACGCCTGGCGGCAGAGCACAGCAATGCCCTGGCAAAGATTAAAGAACACGAACAGACCAACGCCAAACTTCGCGCTGATCTGGACAGTGCTACCGCAAGCCGTGAAAACCTGAGCACCCAGCTCGTCGAACTACAGCAGGCTAACACCCTCAAGGACGACGAACACAAACGCAAAATTCAAGCGCTCAAAAAAGCATCCGACGATCGAGTTAACACAGAGTCGGCCACGCTGAATCAGAAAACCCAGCGCGCTCTGGTTGAAAGAAACGCCGATTTGGCAAAACTGCAGGAAGAATTCAAGACAGTGGTCGCCAAACGCGACGACTACGAACAGCAGATCAATACCCTGCAACGGCGATTCGTTGAGCTCGACACCGACACGCAAAAACGCATCGACACGATTCAGACCGAACTCAACCAGGCGCAACAGGATGCCCGCAGCAAACTGCAGCAGGCAAACGAAAAACGCGCTGCGCTCGAGAAACAACTGGCCCAGTTGCAAAACGTGGCTAACACCCACGAGGCGAATGTAAAAACACTCTCTAAAGACAAGCAACAAGCTGCAAAAGATCAGCAGCGCATCGTCGAGCTGGAAGCACTGATTAATCAGGCTGATGAACGGGCTCGCAAGCAAGCGCAAACAATAGAGCTGCGCAACCGGGAGATCGCTCAGGCCAAATCACGAATCGGCCAATTGAGCGCGCTTGAAAGACAACTGGCCGATAGCCAGCGCGCGCACCAGCAGGAAGTCAGCGCTCGCTCGCAGTTCGGTACTCGCATTAACGACATCAACGAAAAACGTGATCGTGCGGAGGTAGAGCTTGCTGCAAGCAGCGCAAAGGTTCAGCAACTTGCCGCCACCGTCAAGCAACTGCAGCCACTCGAGCAACAAGTGTCCCGGCAGAGCACCGAACTCGCCAGCTATAAACGCGACATTGCCGATAAGGCCTCCACCCTCAAGCAGATGGAAGCACAACTCCAGCAATCAGTTGCACAGAGTCAGGCACACGAAAAACGCATCGTCGCGCTGCAAAAAGACCTTGCAACCCAAACCGAACTCGCCTCCAGGGTTGCAGGCCTTGAACGCTCACTATCCGCTGCCACTCAGCAAACCGAACAAAGCAGCGCCGTGTTTTCAAAACAACAGGAAGCAGCGCAAAATAATCTGGTTAAACTCCAGTCTAAAATTAGTGAGCAGACAGAGCAATTAACTGCAAGCGAAGCAAAGGTAAAGCGACTCAGCAACCAGCTGCTCGAGGCTGACCGAACAAAGCTGGAACTGGCTGACAGCAAATCAACCATACTGCGCCTTCAATCCAGTGTGAGTGAATTGTCCGCTGGCATCAGCACTAAAGAAGAGCTGGAGACAGAACGCGCGCGCGCCACTGAGCTTGCAGCGCAGTTAGCCCAACGCGACCAGAACCTCAGTGCGTCAACCGAGAAAGCCGCCGAGCTCAACAACACAATCGATGGCTACAAATCAAGACTCAGGGAGCTAGAGGCTGAACTGCAACAGCAGCGGGATCTTGCGAAGTCAGCCGGCGACCAGTCAGAGACAACGCTCGCGCTAAACAAAAAGCTCGCCGATCAATCTGGTGAGATCGAAGCCTTGCGAGAGCAGTTGTTCGAAGCTCAGAATGCACAATCTGACTCTCGCACTGACGCGGCCCTTCAGGCTCAAAACAACGCCAAACTGCAACGCAGCCTCAATGCAAGTGAAAATGAACTGGCCCGATTGACTACCCGTGTCAATGAGCTGGAAGCTAGTAAATCGGCTGCAGATACCGTTCAATACGATGCAGCTGATGACCGCTCACAGGAACTTACCGCCAGACTGAATTCGATGAAAGTTCAGTTGGCGGAGAAAGACCACAACATCAATCAGCTGCAAAACAGAATTGCTCAAATACAGGTTGATTCCACTCAAAACGCAAGCATTGCTGGCATTACCACTGGCGCGGCCGATCAGAAATTGCAGGGTAAATTCGATGCCGTGCTGGCCGAGGCAGAACAATGGCGCCAACGCGCACTGAGGGCAGAGCAAACCTCAAACCAGCAGACAGAACTGCGGCAGTCGCTGGAATCTGCCGATCGGCAGGCGCAAGCGTATCAAGGAGACTTACAGCGTACACGAGAGCAATTGCAGCAACTGCAATCGAGAAACGAAGAATTACAGCAACACATCGACCGCTCTGCATCAGTATCGAAAGAGGCCTCCCCGGTAACTAACAGGGTAACGACTACCGATACCCGTCCCGTTAATCCAAGGCGCGCCAAGCCCCGAGTGTTCGCCCGGCAATCAGACAACTTCCTGAGAGACAGCATTGGCTACGGTTTGCATAGTGCAGGCGAAGGTGACGATCTCACCTTGCTGCCCGGTGTCGATCAGCGCGTTGAAGCGCTGTTGAATCAGGCCGGCATCACCGAGTTCCAGCAAATCGCTTTGTGGTCAAAGCGTGAGATATCGCACTACGCCGAGAAAGTTGGCCTCAATCCGGACAACGAAGACAATCACGAATGGCCCACCGTTGCCCGACAAATTCTCGACGGCAGCCTCTCCGGCGAAACTGAGAACAGCTAACTGAAGAACCGCCTGTGCTGCTGGAATGTTTATCCAGCAGCGCCGCAACATCAACTAAGTCTTGCACCCGAGCAAAGCTCATCTATAGTGGCCGATTCATCGCCTCTGGAGCACTGCAATGACGATAAAAGTCAGTTCGTGGAATGAATTTGACCCGCTAAAACACGTAATTGTCGGCCGCGCCGATCACACTTGTATCCCCCCTTCTGAACCAGCCACCGAAGCCAAAGTCCCCGACGATAGTGATATGCGTGGCATGTGGGGCCCACGGCCTTTGGAAACCGTTGAAAAAGCCAATGCCCAACTGGACGCTCTGGCAGCATTGCTGGAGAGCCGCGGTGTGCTCGTTGATCGCCCAACACCCATTCAGTGGAATCAGGCAGTTCATACGCCCGACTTCTCCGCCGGCTCAATGTTTGGCTGCATGCCACCACGAGATGTACTACTCACCGTTGGCAATGAAATACTTTCTGCGCCAATGTCATTTCGCTGCCGTTATTTCGAGTACCTTGCCTACCAGCCACTGATGCAGCACTACTTTGATGCCGATCCGGATTTTCGCTGGGAGCAGGCACCGCGACCGCGACTCTCCGAGGACTCTTACAAGCCCGGCTATTTCGATGAAATAACCACTGACGAACGCTTGAAAAGAACTGCTAATCTGGATTTCGTGACGACTGAATACGAACCGCTATTTGATGCGGCAGATATCATGCGTCTGGGCAAGGATCTGTTTTGCCAGCATGGTCTGACCACTAACCGGCGCGGCATGCAATGGCTGCAACGCCACTTCCCGGACCATCGGGTGCATTCAGTCAATTTCCCGGGTGACCCCTACCCCATTCATATCGATGCGACGTTCGTCCCGCTCAGGCCCGGTCTGATCATCAACAATCCCAATCGCCCGCTACCCGACGATCAACGGCAGATTTTCAACAGCAACGATTGGGAAATAGTGGATGCGGCGACACCCGTGCACAACTCACCGCCACCACTGTGTTACTCAAGTGTTTGGCTATCGATGAATTGCCTTGTACTCGACCATAAAACCGTAATCGTCGAAGCCAGTGAAAAAAATCAGATGGAGCAGATGGACAAACTGGGCATGGAAGTACTTCCCCTGCCGTTCAGAGACGCTTATCCCTTTGGTGGAGGGCTGCACTGTGCCACTGCAGATGTACGGCGCGAAGGTAGTTGCGAGGATTACTTCCCAAAGCAGGTCGGCAACACCAGACTCTGAAAATACTTGTGCCCGGGGGTAGCAACCCGGGCACCTCGATCACGCGGCTCAATCAGGCGGCCGCAATGCTATAGCCCTATTCTTTAAAAAAAACGCAGCACCGCCAGTTTGTCCGGCACTGAACTCACCAGCGCATTGACACCACGCCATCATCGTAAGCATTGTCTGCATATACCATCCGGCGCAAACCCATTGACAAAACCGGCGCTGCTACAATCGATCGTACAATCCCGTCAGTACCTTTCAGCCATCACGCTCGCAGACGGATAACCAACCGCAGACAGGCGAATTAACCCGGGTTGCAACCGCGCCCTCACCCACCTACCGCGAGAACTGGTTAATTGCCTCCATCAGGCGCAACACCCAACACACCCGTTAGCAAAAATTCGCTGATGATCGCCATGCTGTTGATGGTCGTGGCAACCGCTGCGCTGTCTGCGATGCATGGATTCGTTCGCCATATCAGCGCCGAGTTGAGCACCTATTCCATCGCGTTCTTTCGCAACCTGTTTGGACTGATCGCCGTGTTGCCACTGGTGCTGAAAAACGGCTTGCCGTCACTGCGAACCAACCGGGCACACTTGCACGCTGCCCGTGCATTCACCGGCGTATTCGCGATGCTGTTGTGGTTTCAGGCGCTGGCGACAGTTCCAATCGCCACAGCCACTGCATTGAGCTTCTCGGCTGCAATATTTACTACTATTGCTGCGGTCATCTTTCTGGGTGAACAAGTCAGAGCGCGTCGAATTGCTGCCATTGTGGCGGGAATTGCCGGTGTGGTTATCGTGTTACGCCCGGCCAGTGATTCATTTAACAGCTATGCGCTACTGGTGTTACTGTCGACAATGTTCTGGGGCACCAGTGTGGTTATTGTAAAAAGTCTGTCCAGCACCGAACATACTGCGAGCATCGTTGCATGGAACGCGATCCTGCTGACACTGCTGTCGCTGCCCTTCGCTATTTGGTCCAACCAATGGCCCTCGCTGTCGCAAATGCCTGTTCTGGTTGCGATTGGCGGCCTGGGAACTATCGGCCATCTTTGCATGGTCGGTGCACTTGCCCGCGCCGACTCGACAGCAGTCATGTCGCTGGATTTCCTGCGCCTGATCTGGACGATCATCATCGGCAGCTGGTTTTTCTCCGACCGACTGGATATCTGGACCATTGTCGGGGCAATGGTTATTTTCTCCAGCGGCGTATACATTCTGTTTCGCGAATCGCGGCTTCGACAGG
>CAKZSB010000421.1 GCA_937920585.1 uncultured Granulosicoccaceae bacterium
GCCAGCTGCGTTGCCGTAATGGTTTCCGAGAGTAAAAAGTACGCGAGTATTAATGCCAGCACCGGCTTCAGGAAAAATAGATAATTGCCACGCGCAACATCCGGCACGTTAGACAAACCCCAGAACCACAACACGAAACCGATGCAGGTATTCCAGATTCCCAGCGCCAGGATCGAGCCGACCTGCACGGGCGGGCGGTCCGCCAGTGACAACGGATTAACCCAGTTTCCCCAGATCAGCCCAACGATCGTCCACAGCGCGAAGAAGCCGAGCACGAAGGTGTAGGTTGTCATGCGTACTGCACCGTAGCGCTGAATATAGGGCTTCACTAATACCAGATAGGTGGCACCAATAATCGCGCAACACAACGCCATCAAAACCCCTTGCAGCGATGAGCCGACGCCCTGCAGCTCGGTTAAATAACCATCGGTGAGCAGCAGCATGCAGCCCAGGAACGCACCGATGCCACTGATCAGCTTGGAAGTTGTGATCGGGGTGCCCTCGACGATGCGGGCAACAAACACCACGACGATCGGCATGATGGTAACCATAGTCGCTACCTGCACTGCGGAGGCGTAGTCGAGTGAGAGATGAAAGATAAATTGCGCCAGCGCCATGCCAAAAAGTGACAGGCAGACGATGGGAAGGAAGTCCGCCCGAAGCGGTGCCAGCAGATTGCGCGATTCGCGGCCAAGCAGGGCCACGATCAGCAATGCAGTGCCGCCCAGCATGAAACGCCAGACTGACGTCTCGCCACCCTGCAGCCCCGAGAGCTTGGCGAAGAATTCGCTTGAGGCGTGGCTGCAGACACCGAGAAAGGCGGCGGTGTAGGCGAGCCACACCGGCGGTTTTTGGGCGGCAGTTTGCAAGGCTTTTCCTCGTTCGGACGGTTGTATTCTGGCGGGCCTTCGTCCCATACAGCCCATGGTGCTGCTGTATTGGACTATGTCGTAGTGTACTCTTATCGCCCCTTAAGAAAGGCATTAACGAGACTCCGCCAATGCACAGCAGAAAAATTCGCAGTCTGACAGTATCCTCGATTGGCCTGGGCTGCATGAATATGTCGTCGGGCTACGGTCCGGGCGACGATGAGGTATCGAGCAGGCTGCTGAACGAGGCGCTGGATGCAGGTTATCGAATGCTCGACACGGCAATGGTCTATGGCTCGGGGCACAACGAAACGCTAATTGGAAGCGCTCTGGCCACGCGCAGAAACGAATACGTGCTGGCGAGCAAATGCGGACTGTCGCGCGAGGGTACCAATGGCGACCCGGCGCTGATTGCGAAATCGTGTGAGGCGAGCCTGGAACGATTGAAAACTGATGTCATCGATCTTTATTACCTGCATCGGGTTGATCCGGCCATTCCCATTGAAGAGAGTGTTGGCGCGCTGGCAAAGCTGGTGGAACAGGGCAAAGTGCGAGAGATCGGTTTGTCTGAAGTGTGCAGTGAAAACCTGCGCCGTGCGCACCAGGTTCATCCGATTGCGGCCCTGCAGTCCGAATACTCGTTGTGGAGCCGCACGCCAGAGCGCGGGGTGCTGGATGTCTGTGACGAGCTGGGGGTGACTTTTGTTCCATTCTCGCCGCTCGCACGGGCCTTTCTGACCGGCAAGGCGGTTGATGTCAGCCAGCTCCCGGATAGCGATTTGCGTTGCACGATCGCGCGTCCGCGGTTTGAGCCTGAGGCCTTTGCAGCCAACAGCAAATTGCTGGTTCGCTTCGAGCAAATAGCCAATGACTGCAACTGTACGATGGCGCAACTGGCGCTGGCCTGGCTGCTCGCGCAGCGTGGCGGCAACATGGTACCTATTCCCGGTACCAAACATATTGAGTGGATGCATGAAAACGCCGGCGCCGGCGATATCGAACTCGATGCGGCGACTGTGGCGGAACTGGATACCCTGATCAATGAGGACACGGTTACAGGTGAGCGCTACAACGCTGCGCGCATGGCTGAAGCTGATGCAGAGCGCGATTAGCCCGGTTACTTCAAACGTGACTAATGATTTGAGTTTGCGTTAACAACTGCGTGTAAGTATCTGAAATAAATGAAAACAGGCTGGAATGTAAAGATTTCCCAGTATTACAGGAGTTTCATGTAGCACCCGGTTTGATCAATCCCGGCCCGTTTGCGCCGATGCACCACTCGAGATGATCGGGGCCCGCTGGTCCCGATTCCGGTTTAACGAATGGAGCATTCCCGCCAATGTTTAATCAATTGATCGTCCGCCACGCCGTTGCGCTGGCACTTGTCACCGGTATCGCTGCCTGTTCCAGCACACCGCCGCCGCGCGCGGAGCTGCTGCAGGCCGAGCAGGCACTGGGTACTGCGACCAGCCAGGACGCGACAACCTACGCCCCCGAGTTGCTTAGCGACGCGCAGCGCAAGCTCAGCGACGCACAGGCACTGATGAAAAAGAAAAAGCACGCCGCCGCCAGGCGCCTGCTGCAACAGGCTCGAGTGGATGCACAGCTGGCCGCCGCCACTGCCAGGGCTAATCAGACTAACTTGCAACGCGAGCAGATCAAGGCTTCCATCGAGTCACTCAAGCCCGCTGATGAGCAACAGGCTTTCTCTGAAAACTACTAGGCGCACGCCTGGCTGCAGGCTGGACGCTGTTCGACTAATTTGTTCAACGCAGGGCTTACCACTATGAATTTCCCACATCGAATCAACCCGCTGCTCGCATTGAGCGCGGCTGTTTTAATCGTCTCTGGCTGCGCCTCGAAATTACCCGCCAATGCAGAGTTGTCTGCAGCGAGGGCGGCCTACGAACGCGCCGAGGCGAATCCGCTGGTCAGCGAGTATTCACAGCAGGAATGGCAGACGGCGCAGGCGAGCTTTGCCGCCGCCGATCGCGCCTGGCGTGACGAGAAAGACAAGCGCGTGGTGACGCAGCAGGCGTATCTGGCACGCCAGCACGTGCTGATCGCCGAGCAGGCGGCAGCGGCGCGCAATGCGCAGAGCGGTATCGGCGAGTTGCGCCTGGAGCACAGCCAGACGGTTGCCGGTTTACGTGCCGAAGAGGCACAGGCGGCACGCCTGGAGGCAGCCCGGCTGGCAGACGAAGCCAGCAGATTGCAGCGTGAAGTGGCCGCGCGTGAGCAGCGTTTGCAGGCTCAGGCTGCTGAGCTTGAGGCGTTGAAGGAGCTGCAGGCGCGACATACTGACCGGGGCATGGTGCTGACCCTGGGTGACGTTCTTTTCGACACCAACAAGGCAACGCTGAAGTCCGGTGCGATACAGAACATCGACAAGATTGCCCAATTTATGCGCAAGTACACCGAGCGCACAGTGGTGATCGAAGGCCATACCGACAACACCGGCGATCCGCAGTACAACCTTGAGCTGTCGATCAATCGAGCACTGGCGATCAGGGGGGCGCTCGAAGCGCGTGGCGTCGATCAGGACAGGGTGAAGACTGAAGGGCTGGGCGAGGAGATGCCGGTG
>CAKZSB010000422.1 GCA_937920585.1 uncultured Granulosicoccaceae bacterium
ATCATTTCAGCAGCGTTCAATCCGCAGTCACCGGCGATTGCGGCTATGGTTTGACTGTCGTTTATGTCCTTGCCATCAACCCAGCAGGCTCGTGCCAACGCCGGTACAAATTCAGCCGCACGGTTGCAACTTCGGGCATACAGGCAAGCCATCTGTGCCACCGCACCTGAAGGTTGATGTGCAGGACTGCACTGTACCGGTATTCCGGACTGTTCAATGTGATCCTGCAGGTCCTGTCGCAACCAGGCCCGGCGTTCACTACTGAATTCAGCCTGCTCCTTATCGAGATCAACCGGACAGTACTGTAGTTCCGCACCACAGTTAGCCGCCAGTTCCTTCGCTCGCTGCAACACCAGGCAGAGCCATGGCGAATCAAAATCAAACCAGAGTGTCCACTGTGGAGCTGGCTGCGGCTCGCTGTGGCGCAATAATCGGCCGAGCTCCACAACCGCACGCCGGTGCTCGCCATCCATAATGGTTTTTCCACCTTGCACAACTTCTGCGCGAAAACCAAGCTGATCCCGCTCACTACGGTGCAGCAACTCGACCGTGACCTGCATCGGTTCGCCCGGCACCGCCGCCGCCCGGTGAGCCAGATCGAAATTCACACCGACCGTTGCCTCGCCAGGTTCGAGATAATTATCGATAGCGCGATGGCAGGCCATCTCGATAAACAAAATCGTAGCCGGTGACGACACTACGTGTACCCCGGGATTTCCCACCGCCGAGGCGAGATGCTCAACCCCGGCAGTTATCTGCTCGCCATGGGTCATGCCAATGGTTACTGGTTTCAATACATGACTCCGTTAACAGTTTTCTAAATCAGGGAATACAAATTCAAGTGCTATTCCAACTGCAGCGCACAGCCCCACTGCAGTAATTCAATCAACAGGCGATACCCCGTGTGATGTGGTGGATTTAACATCGCGATAAAGGCTTTAGGTATCTGATGCGCAATAAACAGGCTGGTTTCACTTTAATCGAGTTGATCATTGTCATTGCCATCATTGGCATACTGGCAGCAGTGGCGGTTCCACAATATGGCCAGTATTCCAAACGAGCCAAGTTCGCTGAACTGGTTGCCTCCATCAAGCCGCTCAAACTCGCTTTCAACGCTTGCGTGCAAACCGATCAGGCGTTCGAGCGCTGCGATACCTGGGAAGAAATTGGCGTGGCTAAAAGTTCGATTGGCGGCGAACATCTTGCCGACGTCGATTACTACGCCGATGGCGCCAATGTCATCACGATCCAGGTAGATGGTCACGCGACAACGCTGAATGGTGCAGTCTACCAAGTTGATGGCACCTACGACACCACTACCACAAACGTCACCTGGGCATTCGATCCGGACGCCAGCACCTGCGACGACGCCACCACAAAGTACTGCTAGTCCTCTCTATTCCGTGCTGTCGCTGATCGCCGGGGTCGCGAGGTTGAGCATTTCCCAGCCTTCGCGGTAGTAGTCGATCACGGGCAGCGACTGGCTGCGATTTATCCTTGCATCCAGCCGGGGAAGATCGCGCTGCGCCGACAATACCTGCTGCAGGGTATCGGCGTTGAAAAAACGCGCCTGTAATGGCGTGTGCAGCGGGGTTGTAAGGTCGTGGTTCGCGGCCATGAAAAAGCCCCACAAGCCAAACGATGGCACCAGTACCTGCACCGGTTTAACGTGCTCAAAAACCTCTTCCAGGGTTGTTCCAATGCTCCAGTATGCACGCCTGGCAAACCAGGGTGAGGTGGCCTGTGTGATCATTACGCCACCGCGCGCCAGGCGGCGCGCTACACGCTGATAAAATGCCACGGTGTAGAGACGAGCAATAGCCTCGCTTTCGGGATCGGGCAGATCAATCAAAACAATATCGAACAAATCACCCTGCTCCGCCAGCCAGGCCCAGGCATCTTCATTGACAAGTTGGACCCGTGGATCGAGTAACGCTTCATCATTGAGCTCGCGCAACATCGGCAACTGCTGAGCCAGCCCGGTGATGGCGGGATCGAGATCGACGATCACCAGTTGTTCGACATCCGGATAGCGCAGCATTTCACGCGCGGCCAGACCATCCCCGCCGCCAATAATCAGCACCCTGCTGCGGCCGGCTGCAAACGTTGCCGGCAAGTGTGTCAGCACCTCGTGATAACGATATTCATCGACACTCGAGAACTGCAGGTTGCCATCGAGGTAGAGCCGTAAATCATCGCCGCGACGAGTGACCACAATCTTCTGGTAGAGACTCTGTTCACTGTGTACAACGGGATCCTGGTAGAGAGAGTGCTCCAGAAATTCTGCGATCGGATTGGCGCGAACAGCGACGAGCGCAAGCAGCAGCAACGCAACCCCCGATCCGTATAAAACAGGTTGTCGCCAACGGCCCAGTTGATGGCGAAAACTCCAGGCGACCAGCAGCGCGATGGCCAAATTAACCGCACCGACAGCTACCGCTGTCAGCAAATGGCCGAGATAGGGCAACAGTACAAACGGAAACAGCAGCGAGGCGGCCAGCGCACCGAGATAGTCCCACGCGAGCACCATACTGATACCTCGCCGCAAGCCGCTGTGCCGTTCGAGAATTCTGGTCAGTAGCGGCAACTCCATGCCAATCAGGATGCCGATCACGGCGATGACAAGCAGCATCGCCGGATAGTAGTATTCCGTCCAGGCGTAGACGGCAAACAGCAGCAAAGCAGAGATACCGCCCGCTACTCCCACGGCTATTTCAATGGCTACAAAAGCACCTACCAGATCGCGCACAACGCTTTGTGCAGCCCACGCCCCCACCCCCATAAAAAAAAGGAACAGGCCGATCGTTAGCGAATAGTGAACGACGCTGGAACCGAGCAGATAAGTGGATAAGCTGCTGAGCAGCAGCTCGTACACCAGGCTACAGGCGGCAATAATGAAAACCGAGCCACACAACAGTGCGATCTGTTTGTCGGTAAGTTCATCGACCGCGCCCGAGCGCGTATCACTCATAACTGCAACCCGCGGTGGCGATTTTCAGGGGCGACCTGCATAGTCCATTCACCCCGGGTTTCTTCGCCGCCCGCCAAGCAGTGACGGCATTTTACTGATGGATATTGCCTAACTCACCAGCACACTGGCTATGATGATGCATACACCCAGCATCATTGATCCTGCAAGAATGGCCAGTGCACGGTTTTCCTTGTGTGCCACTTCCTCGGCCAAACTGCCAGGTGTGAGCCAGTCAACTACTTTAAACCCCGCCACACCCATCACGATACCTACTATTGAATAGACTAGCGTCGAAAGCAGCTCCATGCCAAATTCAGACATGGCATCCTGCGCCAACGCCGGCATCGACAAAAACAGCAACGCAACCGCAACCAGCTGGCTAAACCGTGACATGTTTAATTTCTCCAATGATTCAAAATTAATTCAGCCGAAGTGCCGACTGTTGTAATCGATACAAACGCCCGGCAGCTCACCAGACTACTTACCATTGCGCGGGCCACCACCTATGTAGGTGCGGCCGGAATTTGAACGCAGTACTTTCGCGCCGGCACCCGCACCGGGAACCGCCTCCGCACCGGCACCTTTTGTGGCATACCAGGAAGGCAGGCCAACGAGCGCCATCATCAATACGCCAACGACCAAATAGTGAAGACTGTTCATCGGCTATCGCGCTCGTTGTAATTGTCGGTGTTTTTGTTCCTACCGGCGTAGGTGTTCGTGTTCGTGCTGGCCGAGGCAGCCGTTTTAGCGGCACCCGGGCGGGCACCCAGCTTCAACGCTATCGAGGCCGCCGCAGATGCCAGTGATGATCGCTTGCTGCGGCTGAAAAGCATCAGCACCAGAGCCAGTCCAGCGGCGACCATAAACGGGGTCACCGTGATTCTGTCGCGCTGGGACTTTAGTCCGAACTTTACCTGATCGGCGGTGGAATTGAGGTCTGCGCTGGCCAGCAAGGTGTAGGTGTCGGGTTGATCAAAGCGCACAAACCAGTTGGTTGCCAGATCGTTCTCACTCCACGAGCCGTCGCTATCGTGACCCGACTCATGCCAGAACTCAATGTATTTGTCGTAGACTTCCTGGCCGTCACTGTCCTCGATGGCAAGGTCTACACCGAACCATGAATTGCGTTGAATGTTGGCGATGCTGCCGGTCAGCTTCATGTTGACACCGCCTTCGTCAATTTGAAATTCCTGTATCACAACGTCGGTGCTGCTGCGATCAAGTTCAGCCGACACGGTCTGTGCTGTGTCGCCACGATCGAGAAGCCAATAGCTGATCAGCAATAGAAACAGCGTGCTCAGAAAAGCGGATGCGGTATTGCCCCAGCGTCGCATATCACTCAGTTCCGACCCGCGGGCCAGTGCGCGAAGCACCGCTTTATCAGTAAGTTTTCGGGAGCGAATAAATTCAATTTCGCGGACATTGCCAGCGTCGTCTAGCTGTGACTCGACACTAATGTAATACTTGCCTGCCGGGTTTTTTCCCTGCGCCTCCAGCCGCCTTGAATATTCTGCGCTGCGGTGGTTGCTGTGCATAACGGGCTGGTAGGTGAATTCACCTGCGGCAAATTCCAGAGTCCACTCGCCGTGCTCGCATGTCCGGTCATTTTCCTCGGGCAATCTGGGTTCTTCGGGGATGTACTTCTCTGCCCAATAGCGACTTTTACCGTCATCAACCAGCCAGCGCAGCTCGCGATTTTCGTTCAGCATCCACCAGCTGGTGTAGCGTCCGAAAGAACTCTCCCAGGTTTTGTCTTCTCCGTCCCACTCGCGAATTCGCCCGCTGTAGAGCTGCACACCGACGGCTTGCCAGCGCGTGCCGTCGAGTTCCAGCATGTCGCCGATCGTAAATCGGGCCTCCAGATCGAGTGCCTTGTTCCAGCGTTTGATGCTTCGGTCTTCCGCCGGATGCTCGGCATCGCAACCACAGTAATGACAGATCACATGCACGCTATCCGGGTGCTGACGCGACAAGCCGGCACCACAATTGGCACAGCGGAAAATTTTCGCCTGCTCGGGATTCAATACCTTGACGTGATCGAGCAATTTGTCGCTCAGCTTGCCCTTTATCTGCTCAAGCTCGGCGGCCATCTCGGGGTATTGCAGTTGCAAATCGGGGATTGCCTGCAACGCCGCCTGCTCGTGCCCGGCCTGTGCGTGCTGCTGGAGCGTACCGAGCAGTTTATCGGGATGAATATCCGCCAAACGTTGTGACAATTGCATGGGACTTATTTCCAGCGGAAGGAATCGGCGTCAATCGGAATGCTATCGGTCATACTGACGTCGTCGGCGCTAATCTCCAGCGAGTATTCTTTGCCGCCACCGACAACCTCAACACACAGCACAGCCTCACCGGGCATGATGGTCATGGGCAGAGCACCTTGCGCGCCTTCAACCTGCGCCTCATTTTTTTCGGTAACGAAAAAGTTCTGGCCCTCGATGTCCACGAAAGTGCCGACCGAACAACCGCGAAGGGTCGCCGCTGATGCCTGCTGCTCGACGCTGGTATGCAATTGATAACTGCCATCATCTTCTTCCAGCCACTGGTGGTCGCCATCCTCGAATTCCAGCCACCACTCATCCCAGTTGCCGGAACCATAGCCCAGCCTGATTCTGCCAGCCACGACGAAATCACGGTTGTTGAGCGAACCACTGCGCCCGACATACAGGATGGACGGCGCATCGAGCGCATGTTCAAAACCGCCACTGGCCACCCAGCCGTTGTTGCCGAGGTATACCCAGTTGTCGCAATGCGGGCATTGCAGGCTACGCGTGTGCGCAGTGACCTTTTCTACCGCAACGCCACAGGATGGACATGACAGTGAACGATGAAATGACATGAAGACTCCGCAAATTCGGATCTCGACAGCGCTGAAACACGCGGGTGCAGGGAATCCTGACCCTGTATTATATGCCTAAACCACCACAAGGTAGCCAGGCAGCCGGTTTTGCCCTATCAGGCAATCAGCCGTTGCCTTGCCGCTACCAGAATCGAGTATTTTTTCGCATGATCAAGTTTATTCAAAAGCTGTTCAGCGGCGGCAGTCAAGCCACTGAACCCCGCAAGGTTGTAGCCGACGACGTTGAGTACAAAGGCTATACGATCACCCCCTCGCCGATCGCTGAGGGCAGCCAATACCGCACTTGCGGCACTATTTCACACACTGCCGAGGATGGCCAGATTCGGCAAAGCCAATACATTCGGGCCGATAATCACACCAGCGAGCAGCAAGCGATCGACCACGCGATCAGCAAGGGCAAGCAGGTCATCGACGAGCGCGGCGAGGCGCTGTTCAGCAGCGAAAGATGCTGAACCGGGCTAATCAGGCAACGTGCGGCAGGAATCAGGCTGCCGTCTGTTTCTGCCAGCGCCACACCCGCAGCGGCGGAATGCTCAGCCACTCCCAGGCGACACTGCGGGCATTATCTGCCTTAAAAAATGTATTGAGCTGATCGACGCGCGGATTCACCTGGTAGGCAACGAAACGACCACCAGGCTGCAGGAGGCCGTGAATTCGCTCGATCAGCGCAGCGCCTGCCTCGCGCTCCATGCACGAAAACGGAATACCCGAGATCACTACATCCGGTTGATCCAGTCCATACTGACTCAGGATCGCTGCCAGTTCGTGGGCGTCGCCATGGTGCGCGATGTAGCGCTGATCGCTGATTCCGCTCGAAAGCTGATACAGGCCCTCGTTCAATTCGATGCTCAGCAGCCTTGCATCGGCCGGCATCGCGGCGAGTATAGAACGCGTGGTGCCACCATTGCCGGGACCGAGCTCTACGATGGTCTTTGCCTGATGAACGCCGGCCGCACGCATGATGCGGCGTTTCAGGAATCCGGAGCTGGGAATGACCGAACCCAGCTGGCGGGGATTTTTTACAAATTCACGCAGGAAAATCATTGCGTCGGAAAAACTACTCACCTGGGCGCTCCAAAGTACGGGGTCAAATCGTTAAATCCGGGTGAATAGCACGCCCCGATTCGAGAATCCGGCAAACTAGCCGAAAGCACTGGCGCTAGCAAGCTCGCCTGTGGATTCGTAATTTTCTCCCGTTTGCAGCCAGCCGCACCACGCAGATACCGGCGGTAAAGCTCAAGATTCGCGAGCCGGGGACGTCAGCAGCTATACCCCTGCACACTGGTTGCCGCTCATGCGAAACACGCTTGTTGCACTTGTACTGTCGACCTTGTTGATCGGCAGCGCAACTACCGCGCGCACCACCGAGTACCGACAGCTGTTGCAATACACCGGCATCACCCGACAGGCCGACGCGGTGGGCAGCCTGGTTGGCGATGCCACAGCGGACAACCGCAATCGTTGCAAAGCCGCGGGTGATGGTCTGCCAGCGCGGGTTCAATCGTTGTTCAGCGCAGATGCGCTGATCGGGCAAACCCTGAAGCAGCTGCCGCAGCGCGTGTCCGAAACCAGTGCCACACGCCTGCTCACATGGTTTCGATCCGATCTCGCGCAGAAAATAGCCTCGTTGGAGCAGACGAATCCCGCGAGTATCGAGATGACGGCCAATACGCGCCAGTTGATCGCAGAACTGGCAGGCGATCGGGCACAAACCACGAGCCCGCGGGCGCTTGCGCTAATAGATATCGCTGAGAACACAGGGGTCGCCCGGTACACGGCGGCGTTGGGCACAGAGATCGAGTACGCCGGTGCGATCAGCAGTGGCTGCGCGCAGCAGCACGCTGCCGGTAGCGCCGGGGTCAGATACGAGCGCCAGCTGGCCAAATCCATTCGCTCGGAGCAGTCGCTATTGCGCCAGATTGTGAGCTACGAAGCCCCGCTGGACATGGCGAAACAGTTTCAGTCGCTCAGTGATGCCGAACTTCAGTCCTACCGCAGATTCACGCAAAGCGACCACGCTCAGCTTTTTTACCCCGCACTTATCGATACGTTCACGCACAGCCTGATGCTGGCATCGGACCGCGCGGAAAAGGTAATGCAGACAACCCGGTCAGACACGGCACTCGTTGACGACTGACAGCCTCAACCTGCCAGTTTTCAGGTCTGTTCGGGCAGGTATTCATCCCGCCAGTTCAGCACAACGTTGAAGGAAATCGAAATTCGACTCTGCTGCGACAGATTCGGGTGTACAAAATGATGCAGAAACGACGGCCAGAGTAAAATCGTGCCTGGCTCGGGCAGCAGGGTAAATTCCGCCTCCACCTGCGGATCATCGCGAATCGCCGTCATGTTGGCCTGTGCTCTGGGGTCATAAAAGGAGATTGCAGACGGCCTGCGGTCCGCGCGACCAGGCAATTTCTCAGTCGACTCGGGCACCGCAACGTAGTAGGTGCCGCTGAGGTAACTGTGTGGATGATTGTGCAGATCGTGGTAATCGCCAAAACGATTGATATTGGCCCAGCCCTGCAGACGCCATTCCGATTTATACACCTGGCCCAGCGCGCGAAGATAGTCGACCACGGTCTTGTTGATGCACTGGCCCAGCCAGCCTATCGCCGGATGCTCGATTTTCAGAAAATCGGCCTCCCGATAGCGGGTGGTCATTTCGCTCTGGTCGTCATCCAGCTGCTCGATCAGCTCGGCCAGCAGACCATTTGCCGCCTCGTGCCCGGGCAGTGTTCTGCGCAGCAAGCGAGTGGGCCATAGGTTGTAGATGCCATCATCGTCTGCTTGCATGGGCGAGAGTTCAATCAATTCCGGTAAGTGGCGAAGCCGTGCGGCCAGTATGGGCGACGAGCACAATCACTGTGTAGCCCGGCTGCAGCTCGCAGCATGTTGTACAAAGTACAATTTCCCGTTGCAACTATGCAATACTTCGCGCAAGCACTTGCCCTGGAAAAAGACATGTCTGCGCAAAGACTGCAACTGATAAAAACATCTGTGAAACGCCTCATTCTGCCCGTCGTTGCGGCGCTGTCACTAACCACTCTGGCACAGGCCGCTGATCCGGCTGTTCGCGTCGGCGTGCTGAAGTTCGGCACCGTGAACTGGGAGTTGAATGCCGTCGAACACCACGGCATCGACAAAGCCAACGGCATCGACATGGAAGTCAGCGGATACGCCAACGGCAATGCCGCCAAAATCGCTTTTCAGGGGGGCGAGGTCGATGTCATCGTCTCGGACTGGATCTGGGTTGCCCGGCAACGTGCAGAGGGTAAAAATCTCGCATTTTTCCCCTATTCGCTGGCCGTTGGCTCACTGATGGTTCGCCCCGATGCGGGCATTGCATCGCTACCCGACCTGGCCGGCAAGAAGCTTGGCGTAGCCGGCGGGCCCGTCGACAAGAGCTGGTTGCTGTTGCGCGCGTACTCGCAACTGAAACACAACAAGGATTTGGCGGATATCGTCGAGCCTAACTTCGCGGCACCGCCACTGATCAACAAGCTGATGGGCAAAGGCGACATTGACGCTGCGGTAAATTTCTGGCATTTCGGTGCCAAATTGAAAGCCGCCGGCATGACTCCTTTGATCGGCATCTCCGACATGCTGCCAGAGCTGGGCGTGGAAGGCCCGGTGCCACTGCTGGGCTGGGTATTTGATCGCGACTGGGCTGAGCAGAACATGGCTTCAATCAACGGATTTCTGGCTTCATCCTATGCAGCTAAAAAACTGATGCTTGACTCAGATGAAGAGTGGGAGCGACTGCGCGAGCGCACCAAAGCCAAAACCGACGCCGAGTTCGTCGAGCTGCGCGATACCTGGCGCCTCGGTGCACCACGCAGCTTTGGCGATGCCGAAAAAGCCGATGCAAGCAAGGTCTTCGCGATCATGGCAGCCAATGGCGGTAAAAAGCTGGTCGGCTCTGCCACCGAAGTAGACGCCGGCACTTTCTGGGACGCATTCACCATCCCGGCCGAGTAACACAAGCCGCTCACGCCAGTGTCCGCGATGCAGGCTAATCGGCGCAGATGGCTGCGCCTTTTCTCGATAGTCCTGTTCGTGGCGGCGTGGCAGGCGGGTTCGATTCTGGTCAACGATGTCGACTCGCTGCCAGCGCCGCTGCTGGTCCTGCAAAGCCTTTGGGAACATTTTACCGAAGGCGAACTGGTCGAAAGCCTGCTGGTCACCCTGCGCCGTGTACTGATCGCTTTCACACTGGCCATGGCCATTGGCACCCTGCTGGGCTTCTGGATGGGCCGCTCCAACACGGTCGATGCCACACTCGATTCCATTCTGATTCTCGGGCTCAACATACCCGCTCTGGTCACCATCATTCTTTGCTATCTGTGGATCGGCCTCAACGAAACTGCCGCAGTCGTTGCAGTGGCGATAAACAAGATTCCCACTGTTATGGTTACCGTGCGCGAAGGGGCCAAAGCGATAGACCGGGAACTGCTCGATGTTGCCCGCGCCTACAGAATTCCACGCGCTCGCACACTCACAAAAGTCTATCTGCCACAGCTCTATCCCTACCTTATGGCGGCTGCGCGTTCCGGCTTGTCACTGATCTGGAAAATCGTGCTGGTGGTTGAATTACTGGGCCGCAGTAACGGCGTGGGATTTCAGCTGGGGATGTTTTTTCAATTCTTCGATATCAAAAGTATTCTCGCGTACACCATCAGTTTTGCCGCCATCATCATGGCGATAGAATTTCTGCTGGTACAACCGCTGGAACGTCGTGCCAACCGGTGGCGCGAGTCATGAAGCTATCAGTTGCCATAGAAGAGCATCGCTACAGCCCGCGAGGCGATGTGGTTTTGCGCGATGTTGCGATCGACACCAAAGCAGGTGAAATCGTTACGCTGGTCGGACCTTCCGGTGCGGGTAAAAGCACGCTGCTCAATATTATTGGCGGTTTGATAAAGCCGCTGCAAGGCAACATCACTTTCACGGATATTAACGACAAGCCCGTGCAACCGGGTACCGGCTACGTATTTCAATCCCCCCGGTTAATGCCGTGGTTAAGTGCGCGCGACAACATCAGCCTGGTACTCGACAACAACGATTCGAACCGCATTGCCAACGAACTGCTGGAACGCGTGGGACTGCTGGATTCGGCCGATAAATTTTCAGGCCAGTTGTCAGGCGGTATGCAACGGCGTGTTGCACTGGCGCGTGCATTTGCAGTGCGCCCGCAATTGCTGCTGATGGACGAGCCGTTCGTGTCACTGGATCAACCCACCGCCGAACTACTGCGCAGCCAGATGTTCGAACTCTGGCAAGCCGACAAACCGCTGGTGATCTTTGTTACCCACGATTTCAACGAAGCACTATGTGTCGCTGACCGGGTCATTTTCTTTTCTGCCAACCCGGGCACGCCCGTGCTTGAAATTTCCGTTGATCTGCCCCGCCCTCGATCACTGGACGATGACAACATTCGACAACTGCGGCGCACGCTGCTGGCCGAGCATCCCGATATTCTGCGCGGCATCGAACACAATCGAGATACGCTATGAGCAACGTGCTTCGCGTTGACAACGTCGTCAAAGCCTATGGCGAAAATATCGCGCTCAAGGGTGTCAGCTTTGGCATTCCAGCCGGCGCCTTCGTCGCATTGCTGGGGCCAAACGGCGCGGGAAAAACAACCCTGTTTCAATTGCTGACCGGCCTGTTTGCCGCCGACTCCGGCACCATTGAAGTCGATGACTTCGACATCGCCACAAACCCGGTTGCCGTGCTGGCGCGGCTGGGCGTGGTATTCCAGCAAGCCACACTCGATCTGGACATGAGTGTTCGCGCCAATCTTCGCTTTCACGCCAGCCTGCATGGTATTGGCGGCGCCAAACGCAAACAGCGCATCAATGAAGAACTGGAACGCGCCGGATTACTACAGGACGCCGATCGCCTGTGCCGGGAGTTGAGTGGTGGCAACCGACGCAAGGTTGAACTGGCGCGCGCGCTGCTCGCCGGGCCGAAATTGCTGCTGATGGATGAGGCGACGGTAGGTCTGGATCCGGCTTCACGCCAGACACTGGTATCGGAAGTGCGCAGCCTGTGTCGGGAAAAAGGAACCGCAGTGCTTTGGGCAACGCATCTGGTCGATGAGGCGGACGGGGCAGATAGTGTCATTGTATTGCACAAGGGCGAAATCCTGCAGCACGATACGCCCGATGCTGTCATTGCCACGACCGCAGAGCCCACCCTCTCCGCCGCCTTCACAGCGATGACATCATGAGCAGCCAGTCCAGAATCAGTTTGTCTCACGCACTGCAGGGGCTTGTCGCGGTTGCAGCACGAGAAGTTTTCAAACTCTGGAATCAAAAAGGCCGACTGTTTTCGGCACTGGTCCGCCCAAGTCTGTGGCTGCTGGTATTCGCCGCCGGTTTTCAGAATGTATTGGGCATCTCCATTATCGAGCCCTACGAGACCTACATCCCCTATCAGGTCTATATCGTGCCGGGGCTTATCGGTATTGTCTTGCTGTTCAACGGCATGCAGTCGTCACTGGCGATGGTTTATGACCGCGAGATGGGCATCATGCGATTGCTGCTAACCGCCCCTTTGCCGCGTTGGTATATTCTCTCCTGCAAGCTAATGGCAGGTGCGGTGCTGTCAATCCTGCAGGCCTATGCCTTTTTAATCATTTGCCTGATCATTCGCCTCGATGTACCGCTGTTTGGCTGGCTTACCGCTTTGCCCGCGATGCTGTTGAGCGCGTTGATGCTCGGGGCCATCGGCCTGGTACTGTCGGTATACATAAAACAACTGGAAAATTTCGCCGGCACAATGAATTTTGTTATCTTCCCGATGTTTTTTATTTCCAGCGCATTGTATCCATTGTGGAAATTGCAGGAATCCGGTGCACTGGTCATCTACTACATCGCCAACGTCAATCCGTTTACCCAC
>CAKZSB010000423.1 GCA_937920585.1 uncultured Granulosicoccaceae bacterium
ACGGTTTCCGGATTGGCTTTGGCGAAATCGCGGAATTGCTCAAAGCTCTTGAACTCGGTGCTGGCGGCGGCACCGATAATATCCGGTGTATTGGTCAGGTTGGCGACGGTGTCGAAACCGTCGTACTGAAAGCCGATCCGGCCATTCAGGAAACTGGTGATGGCAGATTGATGGATGGCGAACAGTGTGCAGCCATCGGCTTTGGCCTTGGCAGCTTCCTTGGCGCCCTTGTTGCCCCCCTGGCCCGGCAAAGTGACGACCTTGATCTTGGGCGTGACGTCGAGTTCCTGAATGGTTTTTTCGAAAATCGAGAACAGCACGTGGGTGCCGCCACCGGCTTTCCACGGCACAATCAGCTTAGCCGTGTCACAGGGTATGTCGGCCGCCTGGCCCATGGAGCCGAATGCCAGGCCGGCGCCGGCAGTCAGGGCGAGTATCAGTTTTTTCACTAAAATATTCCTCCGGGTGCGTGATGAGTTGTCGCGCTATACCGCGCGGACGCTCCATGTATATCACAATCAGGTCAGCGGCATGAAATCTTCACCGGCAGCGCGCGGCGATTATACCTGTTGCGGCCTCTTTACCCGTGGCGCAGCTGGATGATGCGGAATTCTGCCCGTCCGGCGTTCGCCCGGAGTGATCAGGGATCTGGCACTGATATATCCCGCAGACCGGGCAGTCCGCTTGCAAAGATGTTGTCCATGGGAACATGATGTCCGGAGCGTGCACCGTGTGCGTTGAGGTCGCAACGAATGCGGCAACACCAACCAGCCAGACTCCAGCGGGGAAGCAATGAGCGACGACGTACTACTAATTGAAAAACAGGGCCAGATCGCGCTGGTCACGTTGAATCGCCCTGATCGACTCAACGCGTTCAATCCGCAGTTGTGTAAAGCCATGCGCGACAACGTCGGCCGTATCAATGACGATGACGACATTCGCATCGTGATCCTGAAAGGTGCGGGCCGTGGTTTTTGCGCCGGGGCTGATATCAGCGGTGATCCGGCCGATCCGGCAAGCTTTCATCTGGATATCGAATACAAGCCGTTTCTCTCGGGCATCGAACACTCGGACAAAATCTGGATTGCGCAGGTCCATGGTGCCGCAGCTGGCGTGGGCGCCGCCGTGGCAATGAACTGTGATCTGGTGGTGATGGCAGAAGATGCCTACATTTACATGGCTTTTGCGGCGATTGGCCTGGTGCCCGACGGTGGCAACACGCAGCTGTTGTTACAGCACATGGGCTATCACCGTGCGCTCGAAGCGGTGCTCGAGGGGCGCAAGTTGCCCGCCGCAGAGTGTCTGGCCTGCGGCATTGCCAACAAAGTGGTGGCGCAGGAGCAACTGGAAGCGGCGACACACGAATGGGCGCAAAAACTGCTTGCGACAGCGCCGCTGGCGATGGCAGGTTGCAAACGTTTGCTGCGTTCAGTCGGGAGCATGAGCTTTGGCGATGCAATAACACGTGAAGGCATTGAGCAGACGCCACTGATTAAATCACAGGATTTCAAAGAGGGGGTTAACGCCTTTATGGAAAAGCGTACACCGAACTGGAATGGAAAATAGTGTCGCCTGCTGTGGCGGATTCGTGCATCTCACCGTGAGGATCGCATGCGGTCTGGCGGTGGCGGCGCAGATATTCGCTTATTCAATTGGCCATGCCGACAACTCGCCACCCATCGATGTACGGGCGGACAAGCTCGAGCTCAACATCTATGGCGGCCAGCAGATTTTGTCGGGCAATGTGGTCGTGGTGCAGGGCGGGCTTACTATCAGCGCCGACAAACTTCAGGTGGATACCATTAAAGGGGCCATATCCAGAGTATCGGGCAATGGAGCGCCCGTTGTCGTCAGCAACAATACGCCGGGTAGCAAGTCGTTCAGGGTTAGTGCAAATTCTATCGACTATCAGACTTCAAAGTGGTCTGTAGTCGTTGAGGGCAACGTTACATTGGAAGTACCGGGGCTGCAGTTGCGCAGTGCTCGGGTAGAGTACGATATTCGCAAAGCGCGCCTGATACTGACTGCGGGGCCTAAATCTCGGGTCAACGCCACGCTGACACTGCCCGCCGATACTAATTGATCAGTGCGGCTCACCATGTTGAATGACAGAACTGTTTGCATGACGCCAGGTTATAGACGCTCGTAGTATGACCTGGTCGATGTCTTTGGCCGTTCAGGCATCACCTCGTGTTCCGTTAAGCTTTGTTACAAGGATGATGTTTGCAAAGCAGTCAGGGAATTCGTTTATGTAGCTACTTCCCCTAGTGCAGGGCAACTTCTTCCTGCGTAACTAAACAGGGGAATGTAGCAAATGTATCGTATTGCGAAACTTGTGGCAGGCATTGGTGTTGCCGTGCTGGTTGGCTGTAGTGCCGAACCCGATTTGGTGTCTTCGGCATCGGATATGGCAGAACCGCCGGGCACGTTCTTTAACGATTCGAATCCGAATCCGTTTGTGCAAGCTGATCAATCAGTGCCAATCGAGAATCCCGAGCCTTTGAAAGGCGAAATTGGATTTACCCTCGATCTTAGAGATTTTGCCAAACTGGGACATAGGCCAGTGCTGGTCGAGTTGCAGCCGGTCGGCGCATTTGGTGGTGTTTTTGGCGGCGGCCCTGTGACGGTTCCATTGGGAAATGGCACCTACATGGGAAAGTACGCTAAATCACTCGAATTCTTCAGATTGGCCGACCGGGAAGACGTGCAGGAAAGGCTGGAAGCGGGTATCGATTTCAATGTGCGAATTTTCGGTGCGGAGTCGGTTAACAGTGAGGGTGAGATTACCGGTCCCCCGCTGTTTGATCAAAACCAGGTCAACCCGTTGCGCAGCGTGGTGTTTTCCAGTAAACCCAATGTCGTGAAGGTGATAGTGCCGAATCTTCCGGATCTGTACACCGATCTGGATCTGCGCGAGGACACCTACTATTACATTGAACAGGTCGATCTTGCCGGTAATCCGCTGGGCAAGGGTATGTACTTCGATTCCAATAACAACCGTTACATCAGCAAAGCCAACATCCCGCTGAATGCCGTACCCGGAGATGCAGAGACAAACAAGTTTCTGTTTCGCTTTTACAAGTGGCCTGGTGATATCGAGAATCGCTATGTGATTCAGAATGTCCACACCGGGAAGTTTGTACAGGACTGGGATTACCACTTCGATTCATCGAAAGATCCTCACTCCGTTTTGATCAACGGCAACCGCTGGACGGTGGACGCTGTTTCAAACGGTACCTGGACCGGCACGCATATTTTTCGATTTGAAAAAACCGGTTCTGGCAGCTACGAAATGTTCTCCCATCGTGACCGGATTCGATTGGCGGGTACCAGGCTGATATCCAGCACCTACTGGCCTGGTAACCCGACACCTGCAATTCAATCACGCTGGCGCGTTGTATCCACCAATATCGACTGGCAGGTACAGACGTTAAAATCCGATATGCTGGAACCGATTCTCGGGCCGCCGCAGGTTGGGATTGCCTATGAATCGATCGAGATCAATTGTGGAACTGAAGAGAATGTGGTTGTCGAAACCGGCGTCGAGCGCTCTGCCACAACGACACTCTCCGCTGAATGGCAGGAGAGTCTGTCAACCATGTCCTCTAGTTCGCATTCACTGGGTTGGGAAGTGTCGTTAGAGGTGGGAGGCGGATTTTTCGGTGGCCCCAAATACTCCGGATCGCTATCCGGTGAGCATACCTGGACTACCGAGAACTCGCGAACCGTCACCGATACCACAGGCACCGAAAGTTCGGAGACTGTCACCTACTCGAGTGCCAAAACCATACAGGTAGAGAAGGGTACCGGCGTACGCGTAAAAGCGACCTATGAAACCTACGATGATCTGCAGGTGACCTTTGCACAGCGGCTGTTAATGCGCGGCGTCGACAAGACCACCGGTTTGTATTTGACCGGACAAGAGATAAAAACCCAGTTGTTATCCACTGGATTCAATGGCGTGATCGATGAGCCTCAGGATGGTGATGATCACGTCGTGGTCAGTCTCAGGAGCAACGCAAATGTGTCCAATCTCATCAAAGGGTACAACACGGTGACGCCGGTTGAGGCAAACTGCGAGGGGGAAAGTTCAGCGCTGTAGTAGCACAACGGATACGGCCATGTGAAGCCCGGTCAATAATGACCGGGCTTTTTTGTGCGCTAAATCTGTATGACGGTGCCTGTTGGCCGGCCGGGCGACTGCGGCAATCCGTAATATTTGGCAAGTTGCGATGCGTACACGACGGTTATTTAGATCGCGCAACGGGCTTTGCAGGTATTAAAATATCTGCTGAAATCTCTGTGAATGTCAAGGTGGTAGTCAGTTGGGAATTTTTGACAAACTCAAGCGGGCGATGGATCCGCGGGCGAAGATCGTAGCGGCGGATCTACAATGCCTGGAGGCGGTCCAGACAGGGCTGGGCCTGCAGGCGGCCGATTATGTGCTCACTGCAGAGCAAGCAACGGTGCTGGCGACATTATCGAGCGTCTGCACGGACAATCCATTGCAGGCAGGGTGCTGCTACATACCATCCAATTCGCACGCCTGGCCGCGTCGACAGTTGCTCGCCCAGGCTGTCCCTTTTGATATGCCGTTCGCGCACCGATACACCGAAGTGCTGCTGGCCAGTTGTCAGTCTCTACCCAGAGGGGCGGCCGGCAGTGAAAAGGTTGGCGCTGCAGTGCGGGTGTTTTTTACTGAAACCCTCACAGGTGTTAAAGAGTCAGAGAGATCTCATCCACCAAAGCCTGCCAGCATCGATCCGCAAGGGTTCACGCTGCAGACTGCGATAGAGATGTGCCGGCTGCTTGGGGGTGATGAGGTCGATCTGATCGATGTGCTGTATCACGGTCGCGGCGACTACTACGGTACTGTGCATGGAGAACTGTACGGTAAGGTGGTGGATATAAAGACCCTGCTCGAAGCCCATCCGCAAGCCACGGCTGAAGCCGGTGCCCGCATTGCGATAGCATCACGCGCCGTGCTGGTTCGTGAGTTACACAAGATGGGGCTGTCGCAACAGCCCGACTTCATTGACTTCATGCTTGATCGAGCCGCCGACAGTGCGAAATCGGTGCGCGAGGTTGCCGGAGCAGTGCTTAGCGAAATTGATCCCGTCACCATTGAAGCCAGTGTGATTGAACGGCTGGGCGCTGGCAACGTAACGACGCGTTCGGCGATGGTTGATCAATTGGCGAAAACCGGCACTGACACTGCACTTGATGCGTTGCGCGCACACCGTGAGAAAGAGAAAACCGCGAGGATTGTCTCGGCGATCGACACCGCACTGACCGTATCGGTTCAGAGCGAAGATGACACCGATCAACCCGACACCGACTCACAGTATCAGGCACTGGACGGTTCGATCGTGACAATACCGCCGCTGCGAGCGATACCCGAGGGTGAGCCGGTTCAGTTCGGCGACGCCGATCGCAAAGTATTGCGCGAGTTGCTCGATGCCGAGAACGAGCGTATTAAGCAATTGCGTATCGTGAACAAAAAAGCCGGACACCGCTATCTGCCCTCAATGATCGATCCACTAGTGGTCGATCAGACGCTGGCACTGTTTAATGCAGATAATATTCGCGATTTCTTTGACAGTGCTCAGCATCGCAAAGAGTTGCAGCGATTTGCATCCTGGGTCGGTAGAAAATGGGTGGACTCGGTTATCGATCAATTGCCGCCACAACGCGCGCTACCGCTGGCCGTTGCACTGTCGAATTCGAATGTTCCGCTCGAGAACCACGATTCCGTTATGCAAGCCTATCTGAATGCTGAGTACGGCGATGTGCGGCAAGTGGTCGCAATCGAATGCGATATGCAGAAAAAGGTCTGGCTGCGTTTCTCTGGCGAGGAGGCTCGCAGTGTGCAGCGCGGTGACTTGCTGCGCTGCGCGCTGATGCAGTCCTGGTGGTACATGGAGAGCAATCTCGATGAATTTCCACAAGCGTCACTGTGGCCCTATATCGCGGAGAACCTCGATGTCATCGATGAGGCTTTCGGCCTGAAGGCGCAGCAAGGTGGGGTGCTCGACCGTGCCGCGGCAATACGCATGCTGAACCGGCTGCCCAAACCGCCGGCGCGCTACTTTGGCCAGTTGCTGGAAGCTGCCACGGGCGAAACGCGCGCCGGTCGTGCAGAGGCACGCGCGATGCTGACCGATATACCGGGCGTGCAGCAACATTTATTTCGCCTGCTCGACGACTCACGCCAGGCGATCCGCGCCGGTGCGGCAGAATGGATTGCAGCACGTGCTGACACTGACGGCATCGAGCCGATCAAAAAACGATTGAAAAAGGAAAAGTCGGAGTTGGCCCGGGCTGCGATGCTGACTGCACTGACGACACTGGGCGAGGATATCGGCGTTTACGTCGGCCCCGATGCGTTATTGGAAGAGGCCGAAAAAGGCTTGAAAAAGGCGCGCTTCGATAAGCTCGACTGGCTCGGGCTGACGATGCTGCCGGGGTGTTCCTACCGCGATGGTCAACCGGTGCCACCCGACGTATTGCGGTGGTGGATATTTCTTGCCGCCAAGCTCAAGCAACCGGGTGGCAATGCAATGTTCAACCTCTATCTCGAGCGCCTCGCACCCGATGACGCCGAAGCTTTCTCCACCTGGATACTCGACAGCTGGTGTAACTACGATACTGTCAGGCCGTCGGAAGAGGAGGGCAATGACTATGCCCGGCAACACGCACAGCAGCGCTTTGATCAATACAAAAAGTGGTACAAGGACTATACGCTGGAACGTGCGCACGATGAGTTGAAGCGTGAGTATCGAGCGGTTTATCAAAACAGTGGGGCAGCGACAAAGGGTTTGCTGGCACTGGCCAGGCACGCCCCCGGGCCTGTGGCTGCCGAGCGGGTTCGCGCCTATCTTAAAACGCATGGCGCGCGCACATCGCAGGCCTCATCACTGCTGCAGTTGCTGGCCGCGAACGGCGATCCGGCGTCGTTGCAGGTAGTAATATCCGCCGCTACCCGGTTGAAGCAGAAAGGCGTGCAGCGCTTTGCCGCAACGCTGATTGAAGAAGTCGCCGCGGCCAATTCCTGGACGCTCGACGAACTGGCTGATCGCACTGTGCCGGTTGCCGGGCTCGATGACGACGGCACGATGGCACTGCTCTGCGGCGAGGATGAAAAAGCCTATCAGGCGAGTATTGGCGATGCATTAACGCTTGAACTTCGCAACCCGGATGGCAAGCTGATCAAGTCGCTGCCTGCCGGTCAGGACGACAACACCAAAGCGGCCAAAAAGCAATTGTCGAGCTCACGGCGCGAGTTGAAGCAGGTTGTTGCGATGCAGTCGCAGCGGCTCTACGAAGCACTCTGCAGCGAGCGTTCATGGCCACTGGCCGACTACCTGCGCGATATCATCGAACACCCGGTTATGCGAAAGCTCGCCGAGCGTACCGTGTGGCTGGGTCTCAATGAAGATGGCACGATGGTCGCCGCTTTTCGACCAACCGAAGAAGGTGACTACACCAACGCCGCCGATGAAGATGTCGACATCAGCGCATTTGCAGGCCTAAGGCTCGCCCACGGTGCGCTGATGACTGCTGAAGATACCGGCGCCTGGCAGGCTCACCTCAAGGACTATGAAGTCAAACCGGTGTTCACGCAATTTGGCCGTGAGCTGCTAACGCTCGATGAGGCCAGTGGTTCCAAAACAGCTATCGAGGATCGCAAGGGCTGGGTTACCGATACATTTACGATTCGCGGCATCGCGAGCAAACTGGGCTATGAACGCGGTGAGGCGATGGATGCCGGCTATTTTAATGAGTACTTCAAAACCTTTCAAAGTGCCGGCATTCGAGCGGTAATCGAGTTTAGCGGCAACTGCCTGCCCGAG
>CAKZSB010000424.1 GCA_937920585.1 uncultured Granulosicoccaceae bacterium
TGGTCGCATCGTCGTTACTTTCTGTTTTTCGAAAGACTGTTACCTTTGCGTCGGGCACGGGTTTGTCGCGTGACAGCAGCTGTAGCGGTAGAACTTTGAGTTCAGACAGGGCTGCTTCAGTCCGCTGATAGGGATTGCCAAGTGCCAGCCATTCGTAATCCATTCCGGTCGTTTGATCCTGGCCACCGCTGCCGATCTGCATCAGTGTCTTGGCATACCGCGAGTACGCTTCGATGAAACCGGAATCTGGCAGGCCGCGTTGACGATGGCGATCGTCAACCCAATTCAATCCTTCCTCCTGCAGGAACTGACGAAATTCATCGTATTGCTGGTAGTTGATCGTCGAGGGTGTCGATTGCCACGACAGAATCTGCAATCCCTCACCTTCACTCGATGTTCGAATAGCCGGATAGAGGCCCGTCTGCCCGCTAATCGGCTTTGATCCCTCTGAATGGAACAATCGGGCTGCTTTCAGGCGTGACGGAAGATAGGGGTAGGCAACACCCTCGAAGTGCTCCCCGGCCCGAACACTGGCAATAACCGGTTCGCCGGCCGAAGGTGTGTAGTTGTGCGGCTGCAGCCAGAATTCATGCGCACTGGCGGTTGTTGTCAGCAATACAACCACCAGTGTGAATAGTGATTTGGCCAATTCAGTCTCCCGGGTGGCGTGTTACATTGAGGCAGCAACGATCCTTCACATCGAAGGCATCGCGTTAGGTAACAATACGTGGCCGCGGCACGTAATGGATGCAGAGGGCGGGAAACTGTTTGGTTTTCGTGTTTTGAGCCACGCGGCTTTGCGGCTTCGCGACTAAAAAGATTCTGGCTGTTCAAGCCGTGTTAACACCCCCTGATACAACACCGGCCCACTCGGTCCAGCGAGTCTGGAGCCGCCAGCGGGTTCGAGGCTTATTGCCAGTGCTATGGCGTTGCCATCGATCGAAAACGCGTCTAACACAATAGCGGTGTTACCGGTACGCGGAAGCAGGCCAAGCGAGACAACGCCCTGTTGGTCGGGTCTGACCATCCATAGCTGATGCACCTGATCATCATCCAGCGCTGGAGGGGCGATAGAGGTGATGCGTATCTTTTTGTCACGCAATGAGGCATCGACCACCCATGTTGCGTCACTATCGTCGGCAGTGATAACGGATACAGCATCGTATTGTGGTGGCGTCGATACTGGTTGTTGCCACAGAGCCAGGCCGAGTACGAGCGACGCAGCGGTGGCCACTGTGGTAAAAAACTTCCACGTCATGGTTTCCTGGCGATGCTGGCGCTGCAGTTTTTCCGTAAGCTGGCGTTCATGCAGCCGCAACAGGTTCTCGTTGCGAAGATTTTCATCGAGTTGAATAGAATCAACGATGCGCTGCCAGACCTGCGGATGGGGCTGTGCTGCTGGTATCGCATCTGCCAGTGGTTGCAAGCGCTCCTGCCAGTCTGTTACCAGATCCTGTAAATTCCTGTCGGTCTCCAGCTCGCGCTCGAACTGTCGGTGTTCATCGGCAGGCAATGTGCCCAGCACGTACTCGCCGGCCTGGGTGTCGCGCCACTGCGGGTCATGAAAGCTCATTGACGCACTCCCTCAATTTTTCGAGCGCACGCCGAATCCAGCTTTTTACTGTGCCCGGAGCTGCTCCCGAATGGCGGCTGAGTTCACTGTGAGTGTAACCCTCGCAGTACGCCTTAATGACGCAGTCGCGCGAGGGCTCTTCAATTCGCTGCAGGCAGATCGCCAGCAGCTGTGAATCGATCAGGTGCTCTTCAATCCGGCTGGTACCGGATTGTGCGTCTGTCTCGAAGGCGTAGTCTGAATCGCGACGCAATGCTGCGGTATTGCTACGCAGCACATCCAGTGCGTGATGTCTGGCTATGCTTGTCATCCAGGTAAGTGGTCTGCCTTTGCTGGCGCTAAAGGCGTGAGCGCTCCTCCAGATTTTGACGAATGTCTCCTGCAGAACATCCTCCGCGAGTTCCTCGTGCTTCAACATACGTAACAGAACGCCGTATAGATGCCCGGATGTTTCGCGATACAAGCGTTGAAATGCATTTTGGTCGTGCTTTGCGACCAATGCCAGAATCTCGCCCAGATTCTGATTGTCAGAAGTGTCGTCGATTGGAATCACCGAGTGTAGCTGCTGCCACGACTATGTAGATTGAACTGGCAGCGCAAAAAATTGTGCAATGTGTTTACCGCCAGCCTTCGCAGCGGTTGCTCGATCAAGCTGGGTATGTTGCCCGTAAGGTAGCGCCAACGAGCAGGCATTTTGTGTTGGCGCGATAAAGTGAAAAGAAAATAGTTTAGCTGTGTGCATCCGTTTGCGAGCTGACTCCGTATTTAGTTAGTGCCGAACCTGTCGGCTTCATCACGGGAAAATGAATATGTCAAACAATCGCAACCGCTCGATAAAGGTCAGGACTGCCTGTGCAGGGTGCCTTGTCACGCTGCTTGCAACCGATCTGGCGCTCGCCTCCAGCCATCGTGAAGCGCCATTTGTTACACAGTATCCAAAAGTCGATGCCACGGACTTCTATCTATTCAACTCATACGAACCAGGTCGCGAGGACTATGTGACGCTGGTGGCCAACTATGTTCCCCTTCAGGATGCCTACGGCGGACCCAATTATTTTAGCATGGATCAAAGTGCGCTATATGAAATCCACATCGATAATGATGGTGATGCTATGGAGGATATTACGTTTCAGTTTTCGTTTGATAACAACATCGCAGCGGCCGGTGCCGGTATCGAGCTGACGATTGGCGATCAACAGGTTGCCGTACCGCTGAAAGCCGTGGGCCCCATCTCCGATAACGATCAGTCGGCTGCCAATTTCTCGGAAGAGTTCAGTGTGAATGTGGTTAGCGGTGATCGTAGAACAGGCACGGTACAGTCGATCACTGACACCGTCGATGGCTCCGAGAGCTTCGCCAAACCGCTCGACTATATCGGCAACAAGACATTCGGTGACAGTGAGGCCTATAGCCGTTACGTGACAAGCCTTGCCAATTCTGGCGAGATTTATCACACCGTGAGCATTCCCGCGTGTGCTGCTGATGTCAGTGAAGGGCGGATATTCGTCGGGCAGCGTAAGGACTCCTTTGCAGTCAATCTTGGACGCACCTTCGACCTGATTAATCTCGATCCTATCGGTGGTACCGATAATCCGGCCAACGATGATCTGGCAGATAAAAACGTAACGACTATTGCCCTAGAAGTGCACCGCAGCTGCCTGACTGGCAACGGCAATGGCGTGATTGGAGCCTGGACTACCGCCAGTAAACCACAGTTTTCGGTACTGAATCCGGCGGGCACATTTGAAAATCCGGAGGTAACAGGTGGTGCCTGGACACAGTTATCCCGACTCGGCAATCCACTGGTGAACGAAGTGGTCATCGGACTGGCTGACAAGAATCTGTTCAACAGCAGCGAGCCAAAAGACGACGGACAATTTGCGAATTATGTAACCAACCCGACGCTCCCTGCGATCATCGATCTGCTGTTCAATGGTAACAACGAGTTAAGCCCGGACAGCATTGCACCAACCAACCTGCCGCGCGGAGACCTGGTCGCCGCTTTTTTAACTGGCGTTGAAGGCGTGACGCAGATGCAAAACGTAACGGCTTCCGAAATGTTGCGTTTGAATACCGGCATAGCGGCAACCCCGAAAGACCAGCAATCAAATCTCGGTGTGGCAGCGGGTGATCTGGCAGGTTTTCCGAATGGTCGAAGGCCTGGTGATGATGTCGTTGATCTTGCGATACGTGCCGTGATGGGGGCGTTCTGTCATGAGATCGGTGCCGACAT
>CAKZSB010000425.1 GCA_937920585.1 uncultured Granulosicoccaceae bacterium
TGTCGGTGACTAACGTCTTCATTGAAGCCAGATCACTGGCATAACCCAGTTGCAGCACAGGAATGCCGGCCGATTTGAAAAACCCTGCCGCATTGGGGCCACCGCCGTAAGATCGCACTACCAGATCCGGTTGCAGCGCCAATACGTTTTCGGCCACCGGCCGCACCGATGGCAGACCCGCCGCCGACTCACGCATGTAGGAAAAGCGTTTCACGGCATCCGGAGACAGTGCGAGGATATCTTCGCGATCGGCGAGCTTTAAGACGAATTGATCGGCGCAGTAGTCGAGGCTGACGATACGCCGGGCATCGCCGGGCTGCGATTGCACCGCATCACTGACTGGTGCACAGCCCGCGAGCGATAGCAATCCCGCGATAGCGGCACCAGCCAGGCGCCGATATCGCGAGACGCGACCGATTTTGAGCAGACTATTGATTGGTAAACGCAATGCTCTTCGGCGACAAACCGGGGTTGACCGCTTCACTTACAATACTGTCGTCAGCCGGGTCGATAATCACAATACGTGGATTGTCGATATCGTTTACGGCAACCCATAGGGTACCGTCAGGCGCGCGCGCGATGTCGGCAATATCGGCACCTGCGAGCCCGCCTACCCCGGCAACTTCGATCGCACCGGTGCTCGGGTTGAAACGGGACAATGTGGTATCACCAAAACTCGCATAAGCGACCAGATACGCAGCACTTGCGCTCACCACTTCAGCGGCCGAAACCTGCGTGCCGACCGTGTCGTCATCGACCAGCAGTTGAGTTGAATAATCGTTGGTGTCAACGGTGACAACACCACCAGTCAGCCCGACAGGACGCGAACCATCAAACGCGCCATAATCGCCAACTGCAGCGATAAACAAATCACCAGTGGCCGGATCAACACTCATATCGAGCGCGTTCTGCACGCCCAGATCGATACCCTGCAGATCCCCACCGGTAGCCGTATCGATCTCCTGATCGGTTGTGGTGTCGAATACCGCCACATAAGCATTTTTCACCGGCACAAACCCGCCTTCGCCGCCTAATCGCTGCATCATCACAAACAGTTTTCCATCGACAATGGCGGCACCCGATGCTTCCGGTGGACCTTCGGCATCATAGGCACTCAAATCAATTTCACCAATTTTGAAATTGGCTTCGGTTGTTGCCGCAGGATTGACGATCCAGATAAATGGACTGCCATAGCGAATCAGGTAAGCTTTCTCTGCGCTTTGAAACACCAGATCATAGGGGTTGGCGCTGACACCGGGTTCCGCCGATTCGTCGTTAACGGAGTACTGGTAAATTGCAGTGTTAGGATCGGTGATCGAGTAGGCAGTGATGTTGTCGGTCTGAAAGCGCCCCAACACGTAGTAGTTATCACCATTAGCACTGACGACAATGTCAGAGGCACTGGCGGTAAGTTCAGTGCCACCGGCATAGGGGGCGGCTACTTCCAGCAACGCCAGTGACCCGCCGTCACCTGTCGCTGCATTGGTGGCGATAACGGCACTCTGACTGCCGGTTTCGAATCCGGCAAACGAGTTGCCGCCACTGTCGCTGTCAGACCCACATGCAGACAACAAGAGCGCAGCCACGAGCGGCAAGCTCTGCGCCAGAGCAGATGCATTTTTTTTCATATTCAATTACCAGTTTTGGGTTGATAGTAAAAGGTGATAAAGCCGGCACGACCCGGTTTTGGAAAACCGTTGAAGTCTTCATACACTTCGTCGGTTAGATTGTTGAGTTCGAGCTGCAGTCGCCAGTCTTTCCAGCTACGCGACACACTGATTGAATGGACCAGCTGATCTTCTGCAGCAAGCAGATTGACCGCATCGTAGTACCGGTCACTGGCAAACGACGCCTCATATTGCAGCCGCCACTGATCATTGCGCCAGTTCGATTGAATCACACCGGCAATCTGTGCCTCACCGGGTAATTGCTTGCCGTTAAAGCCACGGATGCTCGAACGATTTCTGGCATCCTGCAAAGTTAGATTCGCATTGATCGAAAATCCGTTACCAAAATCGGCCAGCCCGTCAAGTTCGATGCCCGCAACGGTTGCACGGGATATATTGTCAGAACGCCCGACACCGCGGGCATCGTACACGCGGGTAATCAGATCGCGGCGACTACCCAGAAAAAGCACGGTCTCCAGCGAATAGTCGCGTTTGCTCCTGACATCCGATTGCCAGTTGATCGCAAGATCCAGATTTGTTGCGCGCTCGACTTCAAGATCCGGGTTGCCTTCAAAAAAACCACGGCTGCCGAACAATTCATAAAAAGATGGCGCACGACTTTGCGATGAAAGATTTGCGCGAACCGACCAGCTATCGTTCAATGTGTGACCGACGCCCAGTTGCGGTGTAACCGCACTGTCAGTGAAATGCTGCCGCGCACTGGCAAGATTGAGAATGTTATAACTATCATCCAGCACGGTAACGAACAAACCGGCGTTAGCACGGGTTTTCTCTTTGTCGAGCGCCCGGTTGTATTGCACGGCACCATCCAGTTGCTGACGACGTGCGCGCGTCTGCGATGTATTGCCAAGCAGATCGCGGCTGCTCAATGTCTCCAAGCGCGCTTTGGCTGTTATTGAAAGGGTGCGATCGGCCAGCACTTTCTCGCGATAAAGGCGAATACCAGAACTTCGCGTGCTGCTGCGAATACGCTGTTGCCCCAGGCCGATTTGCCCATCGCTGTCATCATAGGTCTCGGCTTTGCTGTTGGTGTTAATGTCCCACAGTGTCGCCCAGCCGCCTGGCCTTGCACCCGCACGCAAGGTCGATCGCCATTGCACATTATCGGTATCGAGTGTCGCATTCGCCGCCGAGGAATTACGCCAGTCCACCAGTCCCTGATCGCGGCTAAACAACTGCAACGCGTTTTCCAGTTTGCCAAACCGCCTCAACGCGTGGCTGGACTTTAACAGTGCCGATGACGTTGTGGTCTGGCTGTTGTTGCGCCGTTGGCGAGTGTCGTCCTGCGCGTTTAACGGTGTGCCGTTATCGAATAGAAAACCGAAATCGTTATCGGCTTGCCGGTGTGAAAAGGTCGCCACCAATTGGTCCGTGCTCCAGCCGGAAACCGGCCCGGACCAGGCAGCCGAAAACCGTGATGACCCAAATGATCCGGCACCCGCGAGCAAACGCGTCGATGAACGATCGCCCGCGCGCAGCGTGGTGATGTTAATCGCCCCGCCAATCGCACTGTTACCCAATTGCACAGGAACCACGCCGCGATAGATATCGACCTGACTGGCATCCAGCAATTCGATATCGCTTAAATTAACGCCCCCGCCGGCAGCTTCGTTAAGCAACACACCATCGAGGTAGACATTGACTTGCTGAGCGCTGGAACCTCGCAGGGTAACGGTTGAAAAGCTACCCAGTCCACCACTCTGGCGAAACTGCACACCCGTTTCGGTGGCCGCAATTTCGGCAAGCGTTGTGCCCGCCTGCTGCAGTTCTTCAGCTGCAATGGTTTCACGCGAACCCGTGTACTCGCCGGCTGCCACATCGCCAGTTTCAAAAACGGGTCGATCGCCCTGATCGAGCGGGGTGATCAGGATGGGGCCAATGTCGGCCTGGCCGATTTCCATCATGCACAGCGCAGCCACCGCGGCCCAAAGGACGCGCCTGCAATGGTGCATAAAGGGATAAAGCATGTTCAAGGCAAGCCCGCTCGGCTGAAAACCTGGTGTTTTCTGACCAACGCGGAGCAGGCATGAAGAACGATCCGAACACGGGCGTGCAGGGCTTCATCTTCGTGCCAAATCACCTCGTTCGGCAGAACGCGAAAGCACCATCGGTGGATATCCTGACTTGCGGGTCATCGCAATCATTCCAGCCTTCCCGGCTTTCGCCAGT
>CAKZSB010000426.1 GCA_937920585.1 uncultured Granulosicoccaceae bacterium
TGGGTCGCTCGATGACCGATCGCGGATTTCAGCTGCAGACCGAAATCCGGCATCTCAATCAATTCGGCGCATGGACACTGAACCAGGAGTACATCGGCAACGACGATCGCTTTGACGCCGGCAAGAGCCGCCAGTTCGCGCGACTGCGGCAGAACGGGCGATTCGGTGAGCACTGGAGTTCCGAGATCGACGTGGGCAGCGTCTCCGATCGAGAGTACTTTGAAGATCTCGGCGATACCCTGAAAGTGGCGAGTATCACCCACTTGCAACGTCGCGCCGATCTCAACTATCGCAGCAGTCTCTACGATTTCCGCGCTCGTTTGCTCAGCTATCAGACTGTCGACACCAATATCGCCGAAGACCAGCGGCCCTACCGCCTGCTGCCACAACTACGCCATCGCTATCGCCACCCCGCCAAGATCCGGGGCCTCGAGGCATCGCTCGATTCTGAACTGGTTTTCTTTGATCGCGACAATTCCGTCACAGGCAGCCGGCTCGATCTGGCCCCGCGACTGGAATGGAATGTCACCCGCAGAGGCTGGTTCAGCACCCTGGCGAGCACCTGGCGATTTACCCGCTACGATCTAAACAACACTGGCGCCGACTTCGACAGCACCACCACGCGCAACATTCCAATAGTATCTGCCGATGCCGGCCTGTTTCTTGAGCGCGAACTCGATAGCGGCTCAACCATCAGCCTGGAACCCAGAGCCTTTTATCTCTACGCCAGACGCCGGGATCAATCTCGCCTGCCGCTGTTCGACACCGGCACACTCGATTTCAATTTTGCCCAGCTTTTTCGTGAGAACCGATTTTCCGGCGCCGACCGAATCAACGATGCCAATCAACTCAGCCTCGCGCTGAGCTCGCGGCTGATCGATGGCAAAAGCAAACGCGAGCGCATGCAGGGCAGCATCGGTCAGATTTTCTATTTCGATGATCGCACCGTGACACTCGACGGCACCGAGTCAGCCACCGACGGCGTTTCAGATCTGGTGGCCGAAATCAGCGGCAGCATCGATCGTCACTGGAGCGCTGCCAGCAACCTGCAGTGGAACCCCAACACCAGCGACACCAAGCGTTCATCGGTGCAGCTAAGTTACCGCCTGGCAGAAGACAAACTGTTCAATTTCGGTCATCGTTTTCTAGAAGACAGCGGCGAATTCCTCAACAGCTCACTATACTGGCCGCTCGGCGAGCAATGGAAAATCGCGGCCGGCTGGAACTACTCCCTCGACGAAGACAGCAGCATCGAAAACGTGCTGGGTCTCGAGTACGAGAGTTGCTGCTGGGCGTTTCGCATCGCCGCACGGCAGTTCATCACCGACGACGGTGACGACACCAATACCTCCTATTTTTTCCAACTGGTATTGAAAGGCCTGGCACCAGTCGGACAAAATGTATCAGAGGTATTGAGTGAGGGCATCGGCGGCTACCGCAACAACCTTCGCTGACGCTTTGCCACCGCATTGCCCGTTTACGATTGCCCGCTACCCCACCGATAGACGATCAACTTTTTCCGCCCGTTGGAAAACGATTATGCGCAATACATTTCGCCTTATATTTACCGCAGCCTGCCTGCTTGGCAGCCCGTTACTGCACAGCGCCGAGCAGGCACTCGACAGCATTATTGCAGTGGTCAACGAAGACATCATCCTGGCCACCGATTTTGAAAACGAGCGCGACAGACTGCTGCGCCAGCCAACACCAAATATGCCGCGCGGCGAAGAGCTGGATCGTGCCGTGTTTGAGCGCCTGATCGTACAGTCATTGCAGCTCCAGCAGGCCAGACAGCGCGGAATAAGAGTTGACGACAGCAATTTGCAACGCACCCTGGAGGGCATGGCGCGAAATAACAATATGTCGCTGGCACAGTTGCGCGAAACACTGAGCCAGGACGGCGTCGACTTTCTGGAGTTTCGCGAGAGCATTCGCAAAGAGATGATAATTTCAACCCTGATGCGCCGCGAAGTCGAATCGAACATGCGCATCAGTGACGAAGAAGTAAACGACTTTCTGCGCACCACCACCGGCTCCGAATCAGACAGCTACCAGCTCGCACACATACTCGTCAAACTGCCTCAGCAAGCCGATAACACGCAGGTTGCCGCCGCCGAGGAGACGGCAAAAGAAATTGCTTCTGCCGCGCGCGGCGGACAAACTTTTGCAGCGATCGTGGAATCACGGCGTCTCAGCCAGGGCGACAACATCGAAGGCGGCAATCTCGGGTGGCGAACCACCGGTGACCTGCCCGACCTGTTCGTTGGACAATTGCCGGGTATGCAGCTAGGCGATGTCACCGAGCCGCTGCGAAGCCCGGCCGGATTTCATGTATTGAAACTTCTGGATCGACGTTCAAAGGATAATCGCCAGGTCGTCAAAGCGCGCGCACGCCACATCCTGATCAGCACCCGCGACGGTCGCTCATCAGCCCAGGCACAACAGGAAATCACGCGCATTCGGGCGATGCTTGCCGAGGGACGCACATTCGCAAGCCTGGCCAGCGATTTCTCTGACGACAAGAACACCGCCAACCAGGGCGGCGAACTGGGCTGGTTTAACGCCGGTGAAATGGTGCCAGTGTTCGAACGCATTGCCTTCTCGGCACCGGAGAACGAGATTTCAGAACCCTTTCAAACGCAGTTCGGCTGGCATGTCATGGAAGTACTCGAACGGGAATACGCCGAGAACCAGGGCGATCAGAACGCCACCGAACAGGCGCGCCAGCAGTTGCGACAGACCCGCGCAGAAGAGCAGTTTCAGGAGTGGCTCCAGCGTTTGCGCGACGGCGCTTACGTTGAACTACGCGGCTTTGGCAAAAACTTTCAGTGACACGGGCCCCCGTCACACTCGCAATTACTGCGGGTGAACCGGCCGGAATCGGCCCGGATCTGCTGCTCGCACGCCCCCCCGATAACACCGCATGTGAGGTAATCATCGCCGATGCCGATGTGCTGCGTAGCCGGGCTCAACAGCTTGGGATCGATCGCAGCATTGTCGACTACCAGGCCGGCACAGCGGCTAAGGCGTCGGCCCTGCAGGTGCTGCACGTGCCCGTCGCGACGCCTGTCACCGCCGGCCAGCTAGACAAGGCAAACGCCCGGTACGTGCTGAACACCATCAGTCGTGCAGTCGAAGGCTGCCGCGTCGGGGAATTCGATGCCATGATCACCGCCCCCGTGCACAAGGGCGTGATTAACGATGCCGGCATCCCGTTCAGCGGCCACACCGAATTCATTGCACAAATGCTCGATGCCACACCGCTGATGATGCTGGCGGCAAAATCATTGCGCGTGGCACTCGTCACCACCCACCTACCGGTGGCAGACATTTCCGCCGCGATCACCACTCGGGCAGTATTGGATTGTCTGGTGATCCTGGATCGTGATTTACGCGAGAAATTTTCTATCAGCAACCCGCAGATACTGGTGTGCGGCCTGAATCCGCACGCCGGTGAGTCAGGTCATCTCGGCCGCGAAGAGATCGAACAAATCGAGCCCGCAATCGAGCAGGCTCGCGAACTGTCGATCAACGCCATTGGCCCGTTGCCTGCCGATACGCTCTTTACCCCGCGGCATCTCGACGGCGCAGATGCCGTATTGGCGATGTACCACGACCAGGGTTTACCGGTGCTGAAATATGCAGGTTTTGGCGAGGCTGTGAATATCACACTGGGCCTGCCCGTCATTCGCACATCTGTCGATCACGGCACGGCACTGGATCTGGCTGGCACCGGCACCGCGACAGGCGGCAGCCTGAATGCAGCGATAGCACTTGCCGCAAAACTTGCCGGACAACGCAATGGCCGGGCGTGAGCGGGCGCGCAAGCGATTTGGCCAAAATTTTCTCGTCGATGAAACTGTTATCGATCGCATTGCCGGTCGCTTCAACAGCGACGACGAACAATCAAAACAGGCAACGATTGTAGAAATCGGGCCAGGTCGCGGCGCGCTAACCGCAGCACTTGTCACAACCGGCCAACCTTTAATCGCACTGGAGATTGATCGCGATCTCATCCCGCTGCTGCAAACGCGCTTTAGTCGCTACCGCAATTTCGAATTGCGCCAGGCAGATGCACTGCAGTTCGATTTTGCGAGTCTGGCGCCACTCGCACCACTGAGACTCGTTGGCAACCTGCCTTACAACATCGCTACACCACTGATCTTCCGCTTGCTCGAAGTGCTCGACAACGTAGCCGACATGCACTTCATGCTGCAGTGGGAAGTTGTCGCAAGGCTGGCAGCAGGTGCCGGCGATCCGAACTACGGGCAGCTCTCGCTCGTGGTTCAGAACCTGTGCAGGGTCAACGCACTTTTCGACGTACCGGCAGAGTGCTTCAATCCGGCACCAAAGGTGAAGTCAGGCTTTGTACATCTGCAACCGCGCGAGCAACCACTGGTACCCGGGCCACTGCACTCCACATTTAACAAGGTGGTGAAAACTGCATTCGCCCAACGCCGCAAAACCTTGCGAAACAATCTGAAATCGCTGCTTACCGCCGATCAGATCGCCAGTGCAGGAATTGATGCCGGCAAACGCGCAGAACAGATTGATATGGCTGATTTCATCACTCTCGCCGAACTGGTGCACGCGATTCAGCCGGAATAAAACCGCCTCATGCGAGTGTCAGTCACGGTGCCGTCACTCATCGGTCTTTAGTATCGCTAATTAATCTTCATATTTCTGGCAAGTGCCCAGGTGTCGGGCACAAATGACGGAACGCATAAAAATGACCGCACAACCACCCGAAATTACCGTTGACGTAGCAACACGGTACCTTGAAGCTGATTCCAGCCCGGAAGAGGAACGATTCATCTTTGCCTACACCGTGACCATACTCAATCAGGGTGAAACACCTGCACAACTGCTCACACGCCACTGGGTCATCACCCACGGCAACGGCAAAAAACAGGAAGTGCGCGGCGATGGCGTAGTGGGCAAACAGCCGGTTATCAAACCAGGCGAGGGATATCAATATACCAGCAGCACCATACTCGAAACGCCGATGGGCACGATGGGCGGCAGCTACCAGATGATTGACGAAAACGGCGAGCAATTCAACGCTGCCATCCCCGAGTTCCTGCTCTCGACACCACGCACGCTGCACTAAAACGCGCGGCAATATCTTGTGACGATCTACGCTATCGGCGATATCCAGGGCTGCTTTGAACCGCTGCAGCGCTTGTTGGATAAACTCCACTTCGACCCGGCCGCCGACCAACTCTGGATAGCCGGGGATCTCGTTAATCGCGGCCCGGATTCGCTGCCAACGCTGCGTTATATCAGGTCGCTACAGAATTCCGCAATTAGCGTGCTGGGTAACCACGACTTTCATCTGCTCGCCCTGCACTATGGCATTCGGCCGCGCCGCAGCAAAGACAGCACGCTCGATCAGGTACTCGATGCCGCGGATGCTGACGACCTGATTGACTGGTTGCGACATCGGCCTATGTTGCATCACGATCCGGCCTTGAACTGCGTGATGGTGCATGCAGGTCTGCATCCGCGCTGGGATATTCGCGACGCCGAACAGCTCGCAAGTGAAATCGAAGCCCTGTTGCAATCGACTGATCCCGCAGCAGCATTAAAAGAGCTTTACGGCGACACCGACGGCAACTGGGCCGACATCAGGCACTCCCCCGATCGACTTCGCTATGCTGTCAATTGCTTTACACGCATGCGCTACTGTCGGCAGGATGGCTCCCCGGACTACGCTTGTGGCGATGTCCCGGGCAGCCAGCCATCACATCTTTTTCCCTGGTACGACATTGCCGATCGCCCGACCAAAGAACAAGAAATCGTGTTTGGCCACTGGGCGGCACTGGGGCTGCATCAACAGCCAGGCGTTCATGCGCTGGACAGCGGATGCGTATGGGGCAACTGCCTCACCGCAGCGCGCCTGCCCGATTTTCAGATCACCTCGGTGTCCTGCCCCTGATCACCCTTTGCGCGCAAGCGTACGGTAGCAAAATCGATAACCGCCCGCAGCGCGCTCATCGTGCTCCTCGCGCGACTGTTCGAGCCAGTCGTCTTCGCTGAAACTGTCGAGCCAGGTGTCACCCTCAAATGCGTGATCGATCATCGTTAAATAGAGCCTCTGTGTCAGCGGCATTGCCAATGCACACAAGCTCGCGCCGCCAATCACCACAAGCTCCCGGGCCGAGTGCACCGCTGCAGCTTCAAAAGCCTGTTCGAGTGAATGCACAACCTCAACACCATCGGCGTGCCACTGTGGATCGCGAGTAACCACAATGCTCTGCCGCCCGGGCAACGGCCGGCCAATCGAATCATAGGTTACCCGCCCCATGATCATCGGCTTACCCATAGTGGTGCGATTGAAATATTTCAGATCACTGGAGATATGCCAGGGCATACCCCCGTTGGCACCGATCAGGCGATTTTTATCCATCGCCATCATCATGGATACTCTCACACTGTTATACCCGTTTTAGCTATAGGCACTATACCGGGCCGCTTGCATTTGCGCACTGACAAACGCGGATCGCTATTGACACAGCAAAACCGTTAAAATCACGGTTTCCTGTCGCCACCATAGCGTTCGTGACGACCGACAAGACGACGCAATTGCCAGGGTACAAGTGTGGAGCTAATCAACGAAAAATTTCTCGGTGAATCACTGAGGCTCGAAGCCAATATGGCGGGCTGGCAACAGCTGTACTGGAACGGGCAACTCGTGGCAGCACGCAACGCCAGCACCGATACCCCGGAACAACTGCAGCACGAATTCGAACTGCAAAGCAACAATGGCAGCATTCACTGCAAACTCGATATCAATTTGAAATGGATGCCGTTCGAATTCGACTATCAACTTTCAGCTAACGGCCAGCCGGTGCAGAATGGCAAAACTGATGCAGCCGACCTGGGCGCCACAACGCCCGATCAGGAACTGCCAATGCGCACGCAGTTCAGCATCATCGGCCTGGCATCACTGGGCCTGAAACTTCTAAAAAGCGCAAAGGCCGTCAAGGTTCTGCTGGTCGGTGCCAGCGTTGCGGCTTACTCGTGGCTTTTCTCGCTACAGTTCGCGTTGCTGTTAATCGGCTGCCTGGTCATTCACGAGTATGGTCACATTCGCGCGATGAAACGCTTTGGCATGAAAACCAAAGGTATTTATCTGATTCCGTTCGTGGGTGGTTTGGCGGTTGGAGAAAACAAGCTCAACACACGCTGGCAAAATGTCGTTATATCAATAATGGGGCCAGTGTACGGCTTGTTTTTATCGATCGCCTCGCTACTGCTTTTCTATCTCACCGGCAATCCGCTTTTTGCCGGGCTGGCAGGCTTTAACGCCTTGTTGAATCTATTCAACCTGCTGCCGATTTTGCCACTCGATGGAGGACACATCCTCAAATCCATCGCGTTTTCAATGCACAGTGTGGTCGGACTGGTGCTGTGCATCGGCGGCGCGCTGCTGGGGGTGGCACTGAGCTACGCGTTCGGTCTGGCGTTGTTGGGTTTTCTGCTGTTGATCGGCAGCCTTGAGATCGTGTTCGAGTGGCGCGCACGACACCACAGCACGCTGTTACCGCTGGATCGCTATGCGCAAATTTTTTCAGTCGCCTGGTATGTATTGGTGGTAGCCGGCTTTATCGCGATTATCATGCTGCTCGCCAACACCGGCGACGAAATACTCGGACTGCCGCTGGAAGTATTGAAAAGCTAGACTCACATCTAAAACGTTGCAGCCGGTTCAGCTGCTGGCGACTCGCAACTCGGCCAGGCGCTCGGCAAGATAGGCGCCAGCGGTGTAACGCTCCGACAGCACCACATCGGGGCGCGGATGCAGAAACAGTGGCACCGAAATCCGCGAGCGATTTTGCGCCATCCCCTCCGGGTTAACCACCCGATGCGTGGTAGAGGGAAAGTATCCGCCCGAGGCCTCCTGCAACATATCGCCTATATTGACGATCAGGTTGCCAAAATCACACGGCACATCCAGCCAGGATCCATCATTGAGTTGTACCTGCAAACCCGGCTCATTGGCAGCGGGCAGGATTGTCAGCAGATTGATATCCTCATGGGCACTGGCCCGAATGGCATCCGGCGCTTCATGGCCAGCCAGCGGTGGATAGTGCAGCACACGCAACAGCGATTGCTGGCTGCCTTCCATCATCTGCGACAAAGGCTCGGCATAACCCGCCGCTACCGTCTCCGGGCTGTACTGCTCCACCCAGTTGAGCAACTCCGTGGCGAGCCCACCGGCCAGGTCGTAGTAGTGCTGCAGACTTTCCCGCAAAGGCTCGGGGCACTGCCCCCACGGATAATAGTGAAAGTACTCCTTGATATCGCGCGTCAACCTGCCCTTGGCGGCCTCCGCCTGTTCAGCCGGGAAAAAACCATCATATTTTTCAGGGTTGTACAGAAACTCGTGTTTGGTCTCGTCGTGAAAAAAAGCCTTCCACTGCGTGTAGAGATCATCGACGACGCGTTGCGGAATCGGGTGATTCCTCAACACACCAAAGCCGGTATTGCGCAACGATTCAACAAATGCCTCGGCGGCATGCCTATCGGTATAGTCAACGGCTTCAAGTTTCATACTGTCCCCTGCCACGCCAGTCCACCCGTCGTCTATACCGCCACATCGGCGGCAATGTGCGGATGGGGCGTGTAATTTTCGATCTGCAGATGCTCCATGCGATAGTCAAACAGGCTGTTAATCCCGCTTTCGATCACAAGGGTTGGCAACGCTCTTGGCTGCCGTGAAATCTGCACCCTCGCCTGTTCTATGTGATTCAAGTATAGATGCACGTCCATACCAAACCAGACGATCTCTCCGGCGCGATAGCCGGTCTGGACTGCGAGCAAATGCGTGATCAGCGCCAGATTGGCGATGTTCCAGGCCAGGCCCAGAAACGAATCGGCACTGCGCTGCACCATCGCACCGTGCAAAGTACCCTGCGACTGATTCACGTAAAACTGGTAGTGCTTGTGACACGGTGGCAGCGCCATGGATGAAAGCTCACCCACGTTCCAGCCATCCCACAAAATGCGTCGCGAGGTTGGATTGTTGCGCAGATCATCGATCACTTGCTGGACCTGATCGATCTCGCGACCGTCGGGCCCGGTCCAGCGGCGCCACTGCTTGCCGTACACCGGCCCGAGGTTACCCCACTGCTCGGCAAATGCGTCATCGGCCAGAATCCTTGCCTCAAAATCATCCTGGCTAATCGAATCACCCGTCTCGCGCCGATAACGCGCCAGCGGCCAGTCTGTCCAGATGCGAACGTTCTGTTGCAGCAATTCACGAATGTTGTCGCCACCGGCCAGCATCCACAGCATTTCCCGGAATGCAGTTTTCCAGAACACCTGCTTGGTGGTGAAAAGCGGAAAGCCTTCCGCCAGATCAAAGCGCATCTGATGCCCGAATGTCGCGCGGGTACCAACCCCTGTGCGATCGACGCGCTCATCACCCTGCTCTATCAGCAACTTCAGCAGATCAAGGTACTGTTGTTCCGGATGTTGCACCGTTTATTTTGCCGTCACAGGCTTGCCGGCAGCACGGTACGCCCACCAGATCATGCCGGCTCCGATCAGAATCATTGGAATACTCAATTGCTGCCCGCGAGTCATCCATTCAAAGGCGACAAAATTCAGATGGCTATCGGGCTGGCGGAAAAATTCCACGATAAATCGGCCCACACCGTAGACCAGCAAAAACAAACCGGATACCGCCATCGCCGGTCGTGGCTTGCGCGAAAAGAACCATACCGCCAGAAACAGCACCACACCCTCCAGCAGAAACTGGTAGAGCTGTGACGGGTGGCGAGGCTCGGGGCCACCACCGGGAAACACCATGCCCCAGGGCACGTCGGTGGTGCGTCCCCACAACTCACCATTGATGAAATTGCCAATCCGCCCGGCACCCAGCCCAATCGCCGACACCGGTGCGACCACATCGGCAACCTGAAAGAACGTTCGATCGGTTTTCCAGGCAAACAGCCCGATCATCGCCGCCACACCGAGAAATCCGCCATGAAAAGACATCCCGCCTTCCCAGATCCGCAGCAGCGATAGCGGATCGCTGAGGAAGTGATCGAAGTTGTAGAAAAACAGATAACCCAGCCGCCCGCCGATAATCACGCCGATCGCACAGTAAAAGACAAGATCGCCCAGTTCCTCGGCGGTCCAGCCCGAGCCCGGCTTGCGCGCCCGATACTTCAACAACAGCCAGGCCGCCACAAACCCGACCAGATACATCAACCCGTACCAGTGGATAGCCACCGGCCCGAGCGAAATAGCGACCGGATCAATCTCTGGATATTTAATCATCTTGGAGTCCCGGCCGGTTCTGCATGGCCGATTGGGGTGAAAGTGTCTGGCCTGATTATAGCCCCAGAAGAGCAGAATCAGCGTCGAAATCGCGGCCCGCCGATCAGTGAGAATATCCGCCGATGGCAACGGCTGCTGTGCGGCTGTAACGACTGTCAGGTGCAAGAGGCTGCTCGCCATTCGGTATCGTAACCGTCGCTGAAGAGCCGACACCGAACAATCAGCATCTACCATCCCGCACAAATGAGCGGGTGGCGCTGCTTTTATCGGTCAGGGACTAGAGATTGCAAGCACACCGAGCCATGGGTCCCGGCGCTGGCCGCCCGGATTGCGCAGATACAAAACCAAACAGGAAGCTATGCCAGTCGCTGTGACACCATCCGCCGGCAGAACACCATCGTGAAGGCCAGAATCACCCAGGCCAGGAAGCAGTTGTCGAACATTCCGCGTGCTATCCGCATGGTCTGGAATGCAGCGCCCGGCTGGAGCAGCCTGTGGGCGGCACTGATACTGGTGCAGGGCCTGCTGCCCGTCGCCACCGTCTATCTGACCAAAGCCCTGGTCGACAGCCTGTCGTTCGCGGTTAGCCAGAAGAACGATCCCGCCGCTTTTACCACCGCGATTTACTATCTGGTAGCGATGGCTGCCGTGCTGATCACCACAGCAGCTCTGAAAGCCGTTGCGCAATGGGTGCAAACCGCGCAATCGGAGATCGTTCAGGATTACATCAAAGATCAGGTCCACAGCCAGGCGATCCAGCTCGATCTGGCCTATTTCGAAACGCCCGGCTACTACGACAAACTTCACCGCGCCACAATCGATGCGATAACCCGTCCCCTCACACTGATTCAAAGCCTCGGGCTGATTGCACAAAGTTGCATCACGCTGATCGCCATGATCGGCATACTCACCACATTGAGCACGTGGCTGCCGGTCATACTCGCAGTGAGCTCACTCCCGGCGCTCTACGTGGCAATCAAGTACTCGGTCAAACACCATCGACTTCAGATGTGGCGCACCGAGAAATTTCGCCTGAGCAACTACTACTCAAACAAACTCACCGACCGCGACTCTGCCGCAGAAGTCAGGCTGTTTGCACTCGGTGAATATTTTCGCAGCCGCTATCGCAAACTGCGCTTATCGCTGCGCAACGAGCAAATCGATTTATCCCGCAAGCAGGCCGCGGCAGAATTCCTCGCAGCTTTGAGTGCACTTGTCGCCATGGGAATCACCGTCGCCTGGACTGCCGCCAGCATCATCCGTGGCGGGGGCTCCCTCGGAGATCTGGCTATGATCTATCAGGCGTTCAATCAGGGCCAGAAACTCATGCAGGCACTACTTGGCAACATAAAACAGCTCTACACAAGCCTGCTGTTCATCGAAAACCTGTTCGCCTTTCTGGAACTGAAACCACAGCTGCCCGAGCCAGAATTGCCAGCGCTAAAACCCGTTGCATTAAAAAAATCCATTGCACTGGAAAACGTCAGTTTCCGCTACCCAGGGTCTGAGCAATACAGCCTGCAAAACTTCAACCTGGAAATTCCGGCCAACAAGGTTGTCGCTATTGTTGGAGAAAACGGCGCCGGCAAGAGCACGCTGATAAAACTGCTCACCCGACTCTATGACCCGGTCGAGGGACAGCTGCGAATTGACGACACCGATATGAAAGAACTGCCGCTGGATCAGGTTAGAAGATTGTTCACCGTGATGTTTCAATCTCCCGTTCAATACCAGCAAAGTGTCGCAGACAATATTTCAATTGGCGACTGGCAAAGTGAAACCGGGCCTGAAGCGATCCAGCAGGCCGCTATCGGCGCTGGCGCCGACACACCGGTAAACAAACTGCCCCATCAATATGAAACACTGTTGGGAAAGTTGTTTGGAGGATCCGAGTTGTCCGGAGGAGAATGGCAGAGAATCGCGCTTGCACGTGCGTTTTTGCGTGCGGCACCAGTGATTATTCTGGATGAGCCAACCAGTGCGATGGACTCATGGGCCGAAGCAGACTGGATGGACCGATTCAGAAATTTAACCGAAGGCCGAACTGCACTGATTATCACCCACCGATTTACCACAGCGATGCGAGCAGACATTGTCCATGTGATGACTGACGGGCAGATAACTGAATCGGGAACCCACCGGGAACTATTGCAGTTGAATGGACACTACGCTGCGTCCTGGAAACGGCAACAGAAGTAAAAGTAATTGCAAACTCAAGCAGCTGCAAATTAAATTCAGCGCGATTCAGCGCGCCCCACATGGCGATGCACTCGCAACATACACCGGGACACGCAGGTCGTATCGATACAGTAACCCCCCGTGCGATAGCACCGGCGTTGGCGACACGAAGCGCTTTGCATTCGTTAGGTGAAGCAGAAATTCCTTTTTGGCCGCGCCTTTGTCGCAAAGCAAAGGGATAGATAAATCATTCATCCCTGCTGTGTCATCAGGGCTCGCACGGAATAGACTGCGGGAAGGAACCAGGCAATCAGGCGGCGTTTTGAACAGGATTCAGGAGCAGATCCATTTCCTGAGCAGATTGAGGCCTTGAATAATGATAGCCCTGACCTCGATCACATCCAAGCTGTCGCAGCGCTTGCGCGTGAGCCTCGGTTTCAATTCCCTCGGCTGTCACTAAAATGCCCATCGCGTGTCCCAGCCGTACCGATGCATCGACAATCGCAGCGTCGTTGGCATTGGTCAACATACCTTTGACAAAGGTCTGGTCGACTTTCAGCAGTGCAAGTGGCATCTCCCGGAGTCGCTCCAGCGACGAGTAACCGGTACCAAAATCATCCATGGCGAACGCTATACCGGCATCGTTGAGTTTACGCATAGCTTCATTGGACCGTGTGTAATCCTCCATCACAGTGGTTTCCGTGATCTCGATTATCAGTGAACTGGCAGGTACACCGGATTTCGCTACGGTATCGAGTATCCCCTGAACAAAACCGGCGTCACGCAATAAGGCAGCAGAGATATTGACAGACATTGTAAAGCCGGCAGGTAATTGTATCGTGGCTCCCCACTCCTTAAGCTGCATCAACGCCACATTCAGAACCCAGTGACTTATCCGGGCGATATAACCGTTGCGTTCCAGCATCGTGATTATATCTATAGTGGAGACTTGAGCGCACTCTTCATGGGTACAACGAAGCAACGCCTCGACCCCGGTAGTCTCGCCAGTGTTCATATCAATGTAGGTTTGATACACCAGTTTAAACATGACTTCCGGGGTGTTTTGCTCTATCAATTCTGCCAGTCGGCGGACCTGTGTGGCTTTCTCGTGGATTCTGGAGGAATAAAAGCAATAGGTACCTCTTCCTCTTTCTTTAGCGTCGTATAGCGCAAGATCAGCCTGTTTCACCAACTCGTTTGTGTCGATATCCCGAAGCGAACCAACTGAAATACCAATGGTTGACGACGGAATAATGGTCTCACCTTCGTAGCTGACAGGCTGCGAGGTCGCCATCCTGATCCGTGCGACAATGGCGCTGGCGTCTTGCGCATTTTCAAGCCCTCCCAGTAGCACTGCAAATTCATCTCCGCCGAGTCGCGCGGCATGATCACTTGAACCAAGACACTCATTCAAACGCGACCCGAATACCTCGAGCAAACGATCTCCCGCATCGTGACCGAAGGAATCGTTCACCTGCTTGAAGTAATCAAGGTCGATAATGAGAACGCCCGACAGACTCGAATCAAAGGCCGATGCAGTATTCATTGCGACCAACTGGTCTTTGAAAGCCTTCCTGTTTGACAGTCCGGTCAGTTCATCGGTATACGCAATTTTCCTGAGTGTTTGATGGGATTCTGATATGGATTCTCGCATCGCATTGAAAGCGTCAATCAGTCCCCGCACCTCCTGCACGCCGGCTGGCAGTAATGCGTTTCCATAGTTTCCATTCTTCAGCGCCTCGGTCGCACGATAGAGCTGGGTCACGGGTGCGGAAATACGCTTCGCCTCGGCATTCGAGAAAAACAGCGCTATGACAACGACCGTAAGCAGGGCAAGTACAGAGCAGATTGACAGAACATTGGCCCACCAAGCAACCTGCTCAACTCGATTTCGCATCGCAAACACTTCAAGGTCAGCAATTGCAGCCAGGTCTTTGGCAATCTCAACCGACAACGGCTCGACTCGAGTACCAATAGTATGCCAGGCAACGTTACTGCGTGGCGATCTGCGCGATTCAATGATGCTGCCAGAGAGTTGCTCAAGGGTTGTCAGACGTGCTCGAATAACATCCGCGGCAGCCTGGTCATAAGGTTCGAGCAGCGACCGGACATTACCGATATGCCGATGGTAGCTGGCCGCGTCAGTCTCGACTCCCTCAACCACAAAGCGCCCGAGTGACGACTCGGCTTCGGACAACGCCAGCCGCAACTGGAAGAATGATTCCAGTTGTAGTGTTTCAGATTGTTGCAGCCGGAAAGACGTCATCGCCGTGACCAGCTCTTGTCTGGCTGGTCCAAACTCCTGGCTAAACACGAGCCGTGCAGGTTCGTTACCATCCTTGCCGGCAACCTCAATGGTCCAGTCCTGAAGCTTCTTTAGCCGAGCCAGGTCTTGTTCCAGCGACAACAGTACAGTCTGGCGCTCGGCTGTACGGTTATAGCTTGACAATTCGCCCAGTGATTCGAACGCTGGCCTGATTTCATCATTCCATGCCAGCTCTACATTGTTGCGCAGCACAGGGTCTTTGAGCGCCACCCAGCCTCGCAGATTAGCTTCAGATCGCTGTAACCCTAACTGAATTAACATAGCCGCGTTCGCACTGGGAACATTAACTGTGCGAATCGTGCTGATCGGCTCACGCAACATCTGCATCGCGACGGCAGCGAGCACCAGCACCAAAGCGGCCAGCCCGGCAACTCGTAAATGCGATCGCACTAGCTGTTGACGCAGCGTTGTCACTTTCACACCGACGCTAAACGGCTGCCTGCGAGCCAAGGTACTAGTGCTCTGACAACACTAAAAACTGGAATACAGAATGGCCTTTGATGTGCCGGTTACGGCCCGGTTCAGCTATCACACCTGCAGTGCGGCACATCAAAGGCCATCCCCTGCGGGCGAGCGCCACAAGATGCCATCGCGCGTTGTGCTCACTCAAAATACAACAACTATTCCTCAATCTCGCGCCTTGCGCTGACCACTTATCCACTGGCTGTATCCCGACTTTTAATATTGTCAAAGCACTAGTCTGCTTCAGCCGCGCGCAGCGTTGCAAGGTAAGTTGCAACACTTATAAGCTCCGCATAGACGAGCTCCTGGCCCCAGGGCGGCATGCGCGGCGATCGCCCCAGCTTTGCACCGCCTGCGCTAATGATTTCGATTGACTCCTCGTGCGAGAGAACGCTGCGGGTTAAATCGGAAGGTGGGGGATTGACAATTACCCGGCTCATGCGGCCGTCCCCTTGCCCCGTCGTACCATGACAACTCTCGCAACGTGCACGATAGATCTTGCGCCCATCTATCCTGTCTGGCGCAACGTTCGCAGATGCCAGTTCGCGCTGCGCCTGCTCGAAATCGCTGCGTATGATGTCGACAAACGCACTGACCGCAGAGATTTCTGCAGCCACCAGCTCATGCTGCCAGGGCGGTGATGACACGCCGCTGGGTTGTGATATTAGCCCTGACTCCACAATTTTCTGAATTGATCGATTCGGCGCAACTTCGTTTTTCAGGCTGGTATCGGGATAGTCGCGAATCAGCAGCGCCATCGGACCTTCACCGAGCCCCTTCGAGCCATGACACAACGCGCAGCGCTCAAGATAGATGCGAGCGCCACTGCGTACGTCTTGCTCGTCCGCAACAGCGCAGGTGAATAATTGCGAGAGCAATGCTATGGCGAGCAACCGCCCGACAACAGTCATCACTCGGTGACCTCGATTACCATTTGCATGCTGGGGTGAATCGCACATTCGATTTGCACCTCCCCGGCTTCCTTAAAGGTTACTGCTCTCGATTCACCTTGCGGATACGAACCCAGATCAAAAGTAGCCGCGGGCGACAAACTGAAAACGTTGTGAAAAAACGGATCCTCGTTCGCGAAAGACACCGATTCGCCAACTTTGACAGCCAGACGTTCAACTGAAAATTTCTTGTCTTTTTGGCCGACAACAGGTAGCTGATCCGCCACGAGATGGCCGACAAAAAACGAGAGTACAAATATTACCGATATCCGTATGCCTGTTTTCATTTGTAAAAAATCTCCTTCTCTAAGCCAGCGATTCACTGCTGTTCCAGCGCCAACTCGGTTGAAAAATTGACATGCGAATTCGATATCGCTTTGAGGAAAGCGACCAGATCGGACTTTTCGCGTGCGTTGAGGCGCAACACCTTCATTTCCGGAGACAGATTCTCCTTGACGACACCACCCGTCCGGTAATGCTCGATCACGTCTTCCAAAGTCGCCGCAGACCCATCATGGAAATAGGGGGCGCTTAACGCGATGTTTCGCAGTGGCGGGGTTTTAAAAGCGCCGCGCATCAGCCTGACAGGTCGAATCTTGTACCGTCCCAAATCCGGATTCCCGTGGCCAAATGACTCCAGCCCTATATTGTGAAAGCCGTTGTCAGTGAAATTCGGCGGCGCATGACAGGTGCCGCAACTGCCCCGGTTGGGATCGATAAATACCCCGAACCCGCGAATCTCCGAGTCCGTCAGCACACCCGACTCACCTGCCACCCATCTGTCGAAACGCGTGTCCTGCACCAACAGTGTTCGCTCGAAAGCGGCGAGCGCGAGACCGACCTGCTTCTCATTTAAAGGCTGGTTTGGAAAAAGCTTTGTAAATGCTTCGCGATAAAAGCGGTCGGCTTCCAGTCTCGCTACAAGCTCTTCGGAATCACTGCCCATCTCACTCTGGCTGAAGACAGGCCCAAGCGCCTGCTCTTCCAGCGAAGCTACTCGACCGTCCCAGTTGAACAGGCTGCCGTAGGCCACATTAGCGAGGCCAGGTGTAGCGCGAGCCAGCGGCTTGCCGTCGAGCCCGCGGGCGGTCGGCAGACCATCGGACCAGCCCAGCTCCGGGCGATGACACGTGGCGCAGGAACGGGTTTTGTCAGCGCTTAGTATTTTGTCGAAAAAAAGCCTGCGCCCGAGGTCGGTTAATGCGTTGCCATGAATATCACTGGCAGGCGCCAGTGGTGGCAACTTCCACTCCGCCAGGCTGGGATGCCCCGCTTCCAGAATATACCTGCCCACACCTTCCGTTATGCGGATCTCAGCCCGGCCTACATTCTCCACTATCACGCCACAGGCAACGACAGTTGCAATAATAACTGCGCCGACATTGCGATGAGCGTTTTTGATCCCTTGCACCTTCACCCGTCCCTTCCGCAAATTGGCTGATTACAGATTTCCTGGTTTGAAAACCCCATCCTCAGTAGTCGTCCGCAAACGCGGGCACCTTTAAACCCCAGGTACGGTATTCGCGATAAAAACTGATCCTGCGAACTGGTCGATCCTCACGTCAATTCAATGACATACGGTCGGACTCACGTCACCATTGCAAAGCGACAAACCCGTCGAGGCGCTCAAATCGCAATTACTCAATCGGCGGTATCGGCGGACGCATCGCCAGCGAGCCAATCCGAATCAGGCCACGGCCTCGCAACCCTTCCGCCCTGAAGGTATCATTCCGGCCTGCGCAGGATCTCGCTGAAGTGTATTACCCGATCCCCGTCATGCAGGTTGCTTTCGCTCCCCACGCCAATATATCCCGATAATGAAACAGACAGCCCCCGGAACTTCGGAATTCAACTACCCGAACTATCCGGTCAGCAACGGATACCTTACCGAGAAGATCCGCCTTCAATACATACGGAGCGCCATCAGCCGGAAGCTGTTACCGGAAAACGCCCATCGGATACAACAGATTATTGCACTGGAAGCGCCTAACGAGATCGGCAAACCGATTCAGTTCTGGCAACTGTTCTCCGTTCTTGGAACCGAACGCATCATCAATATTGTGCGTAGTTTCTACCAGCGCGTTTATGCCGATGAGCCGTGGTTTAAATCTGTCTTTGAGCGTGTATCCGGTATAGACCATCACATCGGCACTCAATCGGCAATGTGGGTCGATGTGATGGGCGGCGGCCTCACCTATCACGGCGGCGAGTATCGACTGAACTTCCACCATACCCACAACGCTATCGAGCTTTTGAATGATCGCGGTGCACAACGATGGCTGGAACTGATGGTAAAAACACTGAACGACGCTTCAATCGACCTGACAAATGACCCGAGGGTCAGGCCAGCACTGAATACGTTTCTGAATTACTTTATGGGCAAGTATGCACACGATTTTCGATTCAGCAATAGCGCAGACTTCGGTGCCCTTAATCCACCGATGAAAAGACGGTTGAACTTTCTGAATATGAGTTCTGATGCCATTGAAGCATTATCAATCGACGAGTTGCGGGATGAACTGATCGCGCGAGGCGTAGATGTTAGCGACTACAACGACAAGCGCGATTATGTTAATCGCGCGTTGCGGTTCTAGTGCTTTGACAATATAAAAAGTTGGGATACAGCGAGTGGAGAAGCGGTCAGCGCAAGGTGCGCGATTGAGGAATACCTCGGCGGCCCCAGTTGTTCAATTGTGAGTGAGCGCAACGCCGCGATGGCCGCTTGTACGCTCGCCCGCAGGGGATGGCATTTGATGTGCCGCACTCCCGGTGTGATACCTGTACTGGGCGCAGGCGGCACATTAAAGGCCATACTGTATTCCAATTTTTAGTGTTGTCAGAGCACCAGGCTAAAGCTGCGCGACAAACAGCCTGCCCAGGCTCATCAATTGCAGTATGTGTCAGCGCATGCTGACAGTTTTCGCAACTGAGATAGATTACCCGGGCCTGGCGCGCATATTGTCCGGCAGCCAGGTGGCAAGTTCCGGCACCAGAATCAAAATAAACACCATCACCACCATTATTAAGAACATCGGCAGTGCCGCTTTCGCGATATAACCCATCTCGTGTTCCGTCATGCCCTGCAATACAAACAGGTTGAATCCGATGGGCGGGGTAATCTGTGCCATCTCAACCGCTACCACGATAAATATCCCGAACCAGATCAGGTCAATGCCGGCCTGGCGAATCATCGGCTCCACGACAGCCATGGTCAGCACCACCGACGATATGCCATCCAGAAAGCAGCCCAGAATAATGTAGAAGACCAGCAACGCCATCAGCAACTCGAACTTCGAAAGATCGAGCGAGGCGATTAAATCGGCAAGCGCTCGGGGCAAGCCGGTAAAACCCATCGACAGTGACAGGAACGCCGCACCGGCAAGAATCAACGCGATCATTGCCGAGGTACGCGTAGCCCCCATCAAACTTTCGGTAAACGAACTCCACGACAGCGAGCCCTGGCTGGCTGCCAGCACCAGCGCACCGATCACACCAAATGCCGCCGCTTCAGTCGCTGTGGCGTAACCGGTGTACATGGAACCGATAACCAGCAGAATCAGCGCCACGACCGGCATCAGGAAACGACTGTTGCGCACCTTTTCGCTGAAGCTCATAACCGGCTCGGGATCAGGGTTGAAGTTGCGCGACAACTTCGACATCACCGCCACATAGCCCATGAACAGTAACGCCAACACCAGACCAGGCAGCACGCCAGCCAGAAAAAGCTTGGTGATAGATTCATTGATGGTCACACCGTAGACGATCAGGGTGAGTGATGGCGGGATCATCAGGCCCAGTGTCGCCGCGCCCGCCAGTGTGCCGATGATCAGATTTTCGGGGTAGTTTCGGCGTCGCAGTTCGGGAATCGACATCTTGCCAACAGTGGTCAGCGTGGCGGCAGACGAGCCGGACACAGCAGCAAACACGGTACAGCCGACGATATTTGTGTGGACCAGCCCGCCGGGTAGCCGGGCCATCCACGGTGACAAGCCGCGAAACATATCTTCGGACAAGCGGGTGCGATAAAGAATCTCCCCCATCCAGATGAACATGGGCAACGCGATGAGGGTCCACGATGACGATGCCGACCAGATGGTGGTAATCATGGCATCGCCGGGCGGCCGCGAGGTAAATAACGACATGCCAACGAAGGCCACACCCAACAACGCCAGCCCTACCCAGACTCCGGTACCAAGCAACAAAAACAACACAAAAAGAAAAATCGAAATCGGCGCTAGCTGTTCCATTTAACGATACTCAGTGTTCTTGTACGGTTTCAGAGACAATCGCATGCTGCTTGTCAAACAGCAGTCGCAACAGGTTGTCCCAGAAACAGACAGCCAGCAAAATTGCGCCGGCGCACATCGCCAGTTGCGGAATCCACAAGGGCGTGGCGTCCTGGCCCTGGCTGATGTCATTCAGCTTGTGCGACCAGTAAGTTGCCTTCACGGCATACCAGGCAAGATAAGTTGCCGCCGCCGCGCCAATGGTGAAACACCACAGTTCGCCGTAGTAGCGAAAGCGCCCCAACGCGGAGAGCAGCAGGCTCACCCTGATGTGAGCGCCGCGGTTCAGTGCATAGGCAAAAGACAGAAATGATGCGGCTGCCATACAGTAGCCTGCATAGTCAGGCGCTCCTTTAACAATCTCGACATTCCAGCCAAACCAGCGCGCCAGCATTTGCACCACAATCAGGAACAGGATTGCGATCAGACACAGCGCACCCAGAACACCGCCGGCGGTGTAAAGACGATCCAGTGAGGATTTAATAATCGGGGGGTAGGACATACTCGCGCTCGTTTGCGGTAATAAAGCGTTCAGGAGTTCTGGCAAGTGCGGATGACGGTTGCGCCATTGATGTTGCCGAGCCCAAAATACAAAAGGGCCTTTCGGCCCTTTTGCACTGCTACGCTTGTAATCTACATGGCCCTGAAGGCGTCGACGATGGCCTTGCCATCATCTCCTGCAGCCTTGAGCCACTCCTCGGTCATGGTGGCGCCGATTTCCTTCAGCTCGCTGGTAAGCGTGTCACTTGCCGGGCCTACCGTCATGCCGCCGTTGCGCAGACCAGTGAGTGTGAAGCCGGTGTATTCCTTAGCGCGCCAGGTACCCGCGTACTCAGCCATTTGCGCACAGGCATTGATCACATTCTGATTGGCCTCGGACGTTTTACCCCAGACGTCTTTGTTCACCATGATGTAGTTACGCGGTAACCACGAATCTACTTCATAGAAGTGAGTCAGACTTTCCCAGACTTTGCGGTCGTAGCCGGTTGCGCCGGATGAGACCATGGATTCTGCTACACCCGTCGCGAACGCCTGTGAAATTTCAGCCGCTTCAATGGTTACCGGCAACATGCCTGTCAGTTCGGCCAGACGAGCTGTGGCGTTGTTGTATGAACGGAACTTGATACCTTTCATATCGGCGACTGAATTAACTTCTTTTTTGAAGTACAGGCCTTGCGGCGGCCATGGCACGGAATAAAGCAGAACCAGATTTTGTTTGTCCAGTATGGATTCCATGGTGGGTTTGGAAGCCTTCCAGAGCTTGGCAGCATCGTCAAAGGACGAGGCCAGGAACGGCAGTGAATCAACGCCGAAAACCGGGTTTTCATTCTGGTGACCAGACAACAGGCGCTCACCAATAGGCGCTTGTCCGGTTTGAATGGCGCGCTTGATGTCAGCGCCTTTGAACAGCGAACCAGACGGGTGAGTAACAATCTCAATGTCGCCGCCGGTTCCGGTAGTGACACATTTGGCGAATTCAGCGCCAGTGACAGAGTGAAAATTCGAACCGGAATAAGCCATCGGCATATCCCATTTTTCCGCATGCGCTGCAGAAGTCATCATGACCATTGCCGACGAAAGGCCGACTAACGCGCTTTTTAATTTCATACTCGCAATTCCTCTGGTTGTGCGTCTGAAGATTGTACCATCGGGTCGATGCGCACGCCCGGCTCGGGCGATAAATTCCCGCGAGCCGATCCCCATGCAAGTGTCGCGCATCATTGCACAATCCGATGCGGCTGTTCGCAAAAGACCTGATCAACAATTAATGCAATATAAATCAGCGTGTTAAAACTAACTTCACCCGGCATAGTTGATACTCAGGCGTTCCAGTCGCTCGATATCCACCTCCATTCCAAGGCCGGGTGAATCCGGCACCACAACCTGCCCGTCAACGATCGGATAAGGCGCCTGCAGCAGATCTTCCACCAGGTAGTAACTTGCCTGATAGAACTCACAGCCGAGCGAGATGTTGGGCGTGGCGGCAATCATGTGGGTGCCGGCCAGATGCGCGATGCCGGTCTCGAACATATCGCCGCCGTAGGCCGCCATGCCGGCAGACTGCGCAATTGCCGCAATCGTCTGCCCGCGACTCAAGCCACCGCACTTCATTATTTTTACCGACACACAGTTACACAGCCGATCTTCCACCGCGCGAGTCATATCAGCCGCACTGAATACGGTTTCATCCGCCAGCAGTGGCGTGTCGATCGCCGCGGCCAGATTCTGCATGACGCGATAGTCCTGCGCGGGCACCGGCTGCTCGATGAAAGTAACGTCGAAACACTCGATATCGCGCAGTTTGCGCAACGCATCCGTCGGCGCCAGTCCCTGGTTGTAGTCAACGCGGATATCGAACTCGGGATAATCCTTGCGCAACCGTTCGATGCGCATCAGGTCAAACTGATGATCGCGGATGCCGGTCTTGAATTTGACCAGCCGGATGTTGTCTTCGCGCAACTGATCGACCAGCGCGATGTCGGCATCAAAATCCGGATTCGCCAGTGATACCGACAGCGGTATCGTGGTGCGCACCGCGCCACCCAGCAATTCGTAAACCGGAACGCCCAGTAGCCGGCCCTTTAGATCGAGCAAAGCCGTTTCGAGCGCCGCCCTGGCCTCGCCGCAATGCACCACAGCCCGTTCGGCATCGAGCATAATCTGCTGCAGCTCACAGATCGAGCGCCCGACAATCAACGGCCGCAGGTAACGATCGAGCGCTGCAAAGTTGGCCTCTGCCGTACCCGTGAAAACCACCCAGGGTGAACCCTCGCCGTAGCCGCACACACCGGATTCAGCCGTGAGCCGAACAATCACCACATCGATATTGTCTGCCACGGTACCGATGCCATGGTCGCGGCGCGTCTTGACCGGCAGTTGCACATGCCAGACATCCATCGACTTAATTTTTTGATCCAGCACAGACATGGCAAGGCCCTGGCTCACAGAAACGGCGATGGTACACACACAGGCCACATGAGGCCAGACAAGCTCAAGGCGCTGGCGACGCCAGCCCGCTACTCCATCGTGTTGCTGTTGCCACCTGATCGACTATTGCCGGCACCTCGGCATTAACCTTTCCTCACCGCAAACCGATACAAAAGACAGCTGCTCTCGACAGGATTTCCGCAAAAGCATGAATTCCAAAACGCAACCCTGGCCATTGCTGGCGGCGTTAATGCTGCTCGCCACGCTGCTCTGGGTACCGATTGAATTGCTCGCCCACGGTGTGTCGCAGGGCGATCAGGGCATAATCAGCACCGGCTCCGGCCGCATGTTCTTCCCCTACCTCTATATGGGCGCGAAGCACATGGTGACGGGCTACGATCACCTGCTGTTCCTGCTCGGCGTGGTGTTCTTTTTATACAAAATGCGTGATGTAGCGCTGTATGTCACGCTTTTCGCCGTCGGCCACACCATCACCATGCTTACCGGTGTGCTGGCCCATATTCACATTAATGCCTATCTCATCGACGCCGTGATCGGATTTTCGGTTATCTATAAAGCGGCTGACAACCTGGGCCTGTGGGAGAAATGGTTCGGGCGCGCACCGGACGCGCGAATCGCCACGTTGGTTTTTGGCCTGCTGCACGGTTTTGGTCTGGCCACCAAGATTCAGGAATTCAGCATTCCCGATGACGGCCTGCTGTTCAACCTGCTGTCATTCAGTATCGGTGTTGAAGCCGGCCAGCTGCTGGCACTGGCGGGTATTCTGATCCTGATGGGGTTCTGGCGCAGAAAGCCCGGCTTCATGGAACAGGCAAAATGGGCTAATTATCTGCTGATGCTATGCGGCGCCGGCTTGATGTGCTGGCAGTTGCTGGAATTCTTTTCGCACTAAACGATTCGAGGCGCCCCATGCATATTAGAAAACCGGAACCTCACGAACTGCCCGGGCTTCGTCAGTTGCAGCTCGCAAGCATCGCAGCCATCGTCGTCGTGGCCCTGTTGCTGGTGACCGTAATACTGCCGGCCGAGCGTGGTATCGATGTAACCGGCATCGGCAGCAAACTGAACCTGACTCGAATTGGTCTGCTCAAAACAGCCATGAGCGCGCCGGAGGCACCCCACAGCGGGCGCCCGCAAAACACTGACGAAATGTCGATCTCCATCCCTGCCGGAGAAGGCATGGAGATCAAGCTGGACATGCAAAAAGGCTTTGAGGCAAGCTACAGCTGGCAGGCCAGCGGCGAGCTGTTTCACGACACCCATGGCGACATCTACAACAACGAAGATGTGTTTATCAGCTACTCCAGCGCCGAATCAGTCAGCAGTGACTCAGGCACCATAATCGCACCGTTTGGCGGAACTCACGGGTGGTACTGGAAAAATCGTGGCGATGAGCCTGTTACGGTAACCGTGAAAACGCAAGGTGAGTACCTGGAAATTTTCGAAAAGTAAGCGCGCGCCCACTCAATACAAACGCAGGTACTCCTGCACCTCCCAGTCAGTTACCGCCTGATGATAGCGCTCCCACTCGTCGACCTTATAGGCGAGATATGAGTTATGCATGGTGCTGCCCATCACCTGCTTTGCCAGATCATCGGCCCGCAGGGCGTCTGTGGCCGCCATCAAATTACGCGGTAATCGACGGATGCCCAACGCATCAAACTCCTCGGCTGTCATTTCGTATAAATCACGATCGGTCGGCTGACCAGGATCAATCTTGTTGACAATCCCCTTCACTGCCGCCGCCAGCGACATGCCCAGCGCCAGATAAACATTCATACACATATCGGCAGCGCGGTTCTCGATGCAATAACGGCTCTGTGGCAAGCGAAATTGCGCGGAACGGTTGTTGAAGCCATAAGTGATATTGGTCGGTGCCCAGGTCACTGTACCGCCTTCGAACCCACCCACACGCGGCACCAGGCCATTGTAGGAATTGACAGTTGAGCAGGCGATCGCAGTCAGTGCTTCAGCATGAGCCATAAGACCGCCTACGGCGAAACGCGATGCCTCGCTCCAGCCCGTTTCATCTGATCCGAACAGGTTGACACCCGGGTTGTCGATCGCCTGCATCGACATATTGATGTGCGCCCCGGAACGCCAGTCGCCAATCGTCGGCTTCGGCATAAAAGTAATGAACATGCCATGCT
>CAKZSB010000427.1 GCA_937920585.1 uncultured Granulosicoccaceae bacterium
TACGCAGATCGAGGATCCTGGTGACCAACTCCTTTTCGCCATCCCAACGGGTGACCAGATCCTTTTCCCGAGCTTGCTCGATCTCCAGCCGGGAGCTGGTTTTCTCCTCCCGCTCGCCCACGTCGATCCCGATTGATTGCTCGCGGGAGATGATGCGTTGCTCGGTTTCCAGCGCCAGAATTTTTTTCCGGCAGTCGTCGAGTTCTGCGGGAACGGCGTGCTGACTGATTGCCACTCGCGCGGCGGCCGTGTCGAGCAAACTGACAGACTTATCCGGCAATTGTCTGGCGGGTATATAGCGGTGCGACAATCTGACAGATGCCTCCAGCGCTTCGTCGAGTATCTGAACTTTGTGGTGCTTTTCCATCGAAGACGCAATACCACGCATCATCAGTACCGCGCGATCCTCGGAGGGCTCATCCACTTTCACGACCTGGAAGCGACGAGTCAGCGCCGGGTCTTTCTCGATGTGTTTCTTGTATTCAGCCCAGGTAGTGGCAGCTACTGTTCGCAGCTCACCTCTCGCAAGTGCGGGTTTTAACAGGTTGGCGGCGTCGCCAGTGCCCGCGGCTCCGCCGGCACCGATCAGCGTATGCGCTTCATCGATAAACAGAATAATCGGTTTTTCGGACGACTGTACCTCTTCGATGACCTGCCGCAACCGGTTCTCAAACTCGCCTTTCATACTTGCGCCCGCCTGCAACAGGCCGATATCGAGCGACAGCAGCTCTACGTTCTGCAATACCGGCGGCACATCACCACGCGCAATACGTTGCGCAAAGCCTTCAACAACCGCAGTTTTCCCAACGCCCGCCTCCCCGGTTAGTATCGGGTTGTTCTGCCGCCTGCGCATCAGGATATCTACCATCTGGCGAATTTCCTCATCGCGCCCGACGATCGGATCACCACCGCCCGTTCGAGCCTGTTCGGTCATGTTCGTGGTATAGGCTGCGAGCGCTTCCTGCTTACCCATTTGTGCAGGCGCCATTGCGCCGCTCGCCTCACCCGGCACAGCACCACCGCCAATACTGTAGCCATCCTTGCTGCCCATACCCTGCTCGGGTGAAGCAGAGACGATAGAATCAAAGTTATCGATCAGAGCTTCAAGTTTTATTTCACCAAATTTCTTCGAAATACCTAGCAGGCGATTGCGCAGACTGGTGGTTTTCAGAATACCGACCATCAAGTGGCCTGTACGCACAGAGGAATCCTTGAACAGCAATGTCGAGTAAACCCAGCCACGTTCGACAGCCGTGGAAATATCTTCCGAAAAATCCGATATAGAGGAAGCGCCACCGCGCAGTAATTCGAGATTGTTCGTCAGGTCGCGAGACAAGTGTGAAAGATCGATATCAAAGTGGCGCAGGATGTGGTGCAGGTCGCTGTCTTGCTGGTTGCAGATCTGATCCAGCCAATGCACAAGCTCTACATAGGAATTGCCACGAAGTTTACACAACTTGGTTGCACTTTCGATTGAGCGATACCCCAACTCGTTCAGCTTGCCGAACAAATTCGCCCTGCTTATCTCAGTCATCAGCTATTCCTTTTACATTGTTCCGAAGCGAACGGTTGACGCACGTTGCTCGGTGTTTCCATTTGAGTATGGTTCAGTGTCTGCCGAACGCATCAGTGGCTCCTGTCACCTGACTCCGGTTTTTAATCGATGAACTAACGAGTGTGCTGCGGTCAGAGCTACCAAAGAGCCAACTGTTGAAGCCCATTCGCATGCCACCCTTTAATTGCAGGCGACGGACCTCGCCAGCGGCCAGTGTTAATTTAATATCCCAGTCAGTTTCGTCTCCCAGATAGGTGCGAGTCATATCTCTGAGTGTCAGATTCCAATCACCGCCGGGTGCGAACTGATTGTATTCTTCCCAGGTCATCGGCCCGAGATTGATTCGAATTTTATGACCAACACTCCAGACACGCCTGCCTGCAAAGGTGGATTTCCCCAATTCGCAGTTTAGCTCCTTCGAACCCAGTTTGATTTGTGCCTGTTGTGGCATCGGCAACCACCCGCCGACGAATTCCTCGACCTCGCAAGGCAAGCCAAAACACTCTCCCAGAATATTCTCAAGTCCCTCGGGACTGTTGGTTCTGGCACCGAGCCACGCAGCATATTTGAATCGGGTGACGTCCGGCAGGGAATCGCGCTGGCTGGCCGCATCGGGCAACACACCACACAATGAGGAGACAAATTCCATGTAACGATTATCAGCGGCGCTATCCATGTTAATAACCGGATCTGACTCGGCGATAGCGAGATAGAACAAACTCAACATCCGGTGATTAAAGAGATCGACAAACTCTCTGAACGTCGGGTCACGCTCATGCTCGGCGCGATGCAGCGCATGCTCTGTCAGGTGCAACGGCAACGGACCATTGTTGCCGAACATACCCATGAAATTACAGTAGAGCCGGTACGCATGGGGACCATCGTCTGCTACCAGATTCTCCAGCGATGAATTCCTGAATGCGAGCGTTGGATTTTGCGACAAGCGGACCGACTCATCGCGCAGGCGACTGGCGCGTCCCAATTTGGGCCTATCGGGTGCAAGGCTTTCCAGCAATCGAATCGCCGCGACGAAATCAGCGCGATGAATATGCTGCGCCAGATGCTCGATCTTCGCGTTCACAGCTGGCCCCGTGAACCTATCCTGACGGGCCACCTGCCTATTTCGTCACGCTGAACGGACTCAAGCACTGTTTCAGTAAAAGAATTGGTGCTGGCATAAGTAGCGAAGAATTGCTCCATCACACTGCCGAACAAATAAGCACCTGTGCCTTCGAAGGCGGCTTCGTCGACCCTTATCCGGATCTGCAGACCGTGGGCCATTTCAACGCGCCACCCCACATGCAACTGCCGAACAACGGGCGATGTTTGAACGTTGTAAATACCTTCAATCTGCCGCCCACCGGGTTTGTCCATCCCTTCGGAGTACAGCTCCAGCATTTGTCGTAACATCGCCGCCGCCTGTTCTCCGTCATCTTCGACCCCGGTATCCGAAATTGACAGATAATTGAGGCTCAGGTTGCTTATCAATTGCCAGGCGTCGCGCTGATAGGCCCGCGACGGACGCGGCTGGGTTGGCCCGACAATACACCGGATCGAGGAGACAGGCGCACCGGTTTCCAGAAACAGATCGGTATCGCCACGACCGACGGGCATGTCCAGCGGCAAATCCCTGTTGGTACACAATGTCTCAATCGAGAGTTGCCGCAGATCGCTGCGATACGGCAGATTGTCGATATCTACCAGGGATACAAATACCTCGCTGCCTATGTAGCGGGATCTGGCACCATCGCGTTTTTGCCTAGTGGACAACAATCTTTGTTCACGATGCAGGCTGTAAAAACCGCCGTCCTGACCCATACGATTTCCACTAATGCTGAAATAGGGAAAAAACGTTTGCTCAACACCATCACTCGCGTGCCCTTTAATTGAATCCACACGATAAATTTCATAATCCATCGGTCGAGTTCTGTCGGGCAGAATATGTTGCTCGTGCTTGGTGCTATCCAGATGGATGCGATCGGCAGTTTTCGGGAAAAGATTTATCGCCGGGGCGCAATTGAGCACAAAATTCTCGGCACCGTACAAATCACTGTGCTCGACGGTGTTATCGAATAGAAAGACCAGCTCAATTGATTTTGACTGGCAAAGTTTCAATCTGCTCAGCAGATTGGAGATCGAGAAGAACTGAAAGCGCTGCGGAAACGCGAAATACTCCTGAATGATTCGATAGCCGTTAAAACTTCGCGGCCCGCCGGGAAGCATTGCTTCCTCACGTTTAAAGCCCAATCGGCTCAGTACCGGTGGGCGGGCTGGCGAAAGCACTTCTTTCTGATCGGACACAATTGCCACTGAATCCGTATGTGCCAGCAGCTGCTCGTATAACAACGCTCCACTTGTGTCGCCACCATTGACAAAGAAATCAAGCTTGTCAATGGCCAACTCTGAGAACTCAATATCCTGCTCGGTGCTAACTCGAACTGCTATCGCCGATCGCACTTTTTTGCCCGCGTGGATACCCGCAGCTTCAATCGCTGCGCGACTGGGCAACACTCTGGAGCTCTCGATATTAAGCGGCCACAGTGTCACATCACTGGCCGTGCAGAACTGACACGCGGTTTCAGCTTGCGGCCCCACCTGACTACGCAATCGAGTACCCCGCTCTATAGTGAATCCCTCCACTAGAGAACCTTCTGTCATCGATGGTTGAAACTGCGCAATCAACATGGACGGGACCGGAGAGAGGTAGTCCGGGTAAATCATCTCCATCAAACTACGTGCAGTCTTGCTGTAGCTTGCTTCTATCTTCAATTGCACTCTTGCCGCGAGGAAGGCAAAGCCTTCGAGTAGCCGCTCTACATAGGGGTCGGCGCACTCGAGGGACTCAAGCCCTAGTCGACCGGCAATCTTGGGATATTCAGTGGCGAACTCACCACCCATTTCTCTAAGGTGCTGCAGTTCCCTGCGGTAATGATGGAGAAGACGCGGATCCATTCACCCACCCTCATCTTTCAATATTACGGCGCCAAGCTCCAGATCGATTTCGGTGCGCAGAAACAAGGCTTCGGGCATTGGCCGTCCCCACATGGTGGCTTCGATTTGAAAAACGGCGGAATTGGCATGCGATTCACCTGAGCCGGGCACCAGTGTTACTTTGATCGTGTTGGACAGAATGCGTGGCTCAAACAACCTTATTGCGGTGCGGATTTGTTCCTGTACTTCGGTCAGGTCGGTGTTGGAGATAGTTTTACCGGAGAAATTAGGCATTCCATAGTTGATAACAGACTCCGCTACCTCAGAATAATCGTCAAGGTTCACAACTCCCTCTATATTGCCCGTATTGAGCAGACATTCCAGATCACGCAATACCGATTCCCGCAGGCTGACGACATTCTCAACGCGAACGTTGCGTGACTCGTTATCTTCCTCGGGGTTGTCATCTACCAGACGATCCAGCAGCGATGGCACCAGCCGTTCTTTCGATTTGAGCTCTGCCATTTTTAATTTATCAGCCGCATCGAGCTGTTGCCAGTGATGGAACTTGCCGCAACCGCTGGCTTCTCCAGCGACCATCCCATTTTGTAGCGGGTCGACATCAAACTAGTCTGCTAACTGCGAATCGGTTTGAGGCTGATCAAAGGTAATTTGACGGATATCCAGAATTGAATAGTCACCCTTATCGGTCGACCAGACCCGTTGACCTTCGCCGCTGTAGTAATCGTGGCCAAGATCATTCCAGATGGTTTTTCGTGCCAGCAACAGTTGCTCGTCATTCGAGTCACCGGCATATCGGACCGGTATAAATCCGACTGATTCCCCCCTGTTTCTCCATTTGAACTCGGCGGGAATCCACACAAGGTCACGTAGATCGACGGGTTCCTGCAATATGATCTCTGCGATACTGGCAAAAGGCACCCAATAGTACTTGCCATTGATCACGACTTCGGCAACCGGTCCCAGCCGCATATCGGCATCTGCGATCCATTCAAACGGCTCACCATCGATTTTGCCGCCAGTCGCCTGTGCATCGGCGAAAGCCTTGCCGGCCAAATCTGCAGCCAGAGCTATATCACCATCTGCCACCGGCGAAAGCGACTGAATAAGCGTGGCAATCCACTGTTCCGGCTCTCCGAAAACCAGCGGGGCGCGCTGGCCGGCAAATACCGAGCGACGAAATTCTTCACACTTAATTAGCTCGCGGCAAGTCTGGGCCATCAGCAACGCACTACCATCCAGATCGGCAGCGACATTTAGCTGTGTGAGTGCTTTGCCCCAGTCACCAACAATAGCCAGTAGCTGGAAAAGGAAAATGCGTGGTTCTACATCCGCCGGATTATCCCTGATATGCTCCTTCAGGCTGCTCATTGCACCCTGAATGTCGCCACTCTTTATACACACCTCAGCGTTGCTGATCACGGCTAATTCCCTGCTGGTGTATGGAACGCAAAAAACACCGGCCTGTGAGCAGGCCGGCACTTCTTCACTCTAAGACAAGGGTTATACCAGTGTCTTGTTCTCGGCAATATCCCATCCGGCCTTTTTATCGGCGCCTGCTGAGCCATCTTCTTTTTGCGGCTTGTAAGTGATATTTACCTTTGAGAAGTTCAACACCACGTTCTCGGTAAGGCGATCCTCACCGCCAGAGCCCCCGGTGCTGACACTCGTTACCATGATGTCTTCCATCACAATGGTATAGTACTCAAGTGGTGTACCACCTGCTTTGCGCACCACCAGCGTACCTTTATCGATGTGCTTGCCATCGAAGCAGCGCTGCAGAAGGTTGTGCGATGCACTGTCAATGTACTTGGTTACTGAAACGTCCTGCACATTTGCTTTGCCGCCGCCGCCGCCACTGCCCATGTGGGTAGTACCAGATTGCGTAACACCCCAACTCCACGCGAGAACATCGATTTCCTTCTTGTGCTCGGCATCCTGCGCCTCGCCTTCAATACCATCCAATTTCAAAAACTGGTCTACGGCCATCTCTATCTCCTTGTCATAAATTTACTGGACTAACTTCCAGGTTGAGCGACGAGTTCGCCCCACCTGTCAACACTTCTGCACACCTTGTCGAGATGTAAATCAATCCCGTCAAAACATGTGTCTGCAAAGACGAAGACTGCTATAACAACAAAGCCCTATGACTTTGCAGAAGGCAGCTTTGAAACCAGCCGCAGGGATACAGACAACCCCTCCAGCTGATAGTGCGGCCGCAGAAAAAATTGCGAAGAATAGAATCCCGGATTCCCTTCCACTTCTTCTACTACCACTTCAGCCGCTGCCAGAGGCTTCTCGGCTTTGGTTCTCTCGCCTGAATTGGCCGGATCACCATCGACATACTGTGTTATCCAATCCTGCAGGTAACGCTGCATATCCTCACGTTCTTTGAATGATCCGACTTTGTCTCGCACCATGCATTTGAGGTAGTGCGCAAACCGGCAGGTGGCAAACAGATAAGGCATACGTGCAGCCAGATTCGCATTAGCGGTGGCGTCCGGATCAGTGTACTCAGCCGGTCTTTGCAGTGACTGCGCCCCGATAAAGGATGCCGAACTGGTGTTCTTTCGATGAAGCAATGGCATAAAACCATTCTTGGCCAGTTCTGCCTCGCGTCGATCGCCGATCGACACTTCGGTTGGGCATTTCATATCCACGCCACCATCGGCAGACGGGAAAGTATGCACTGGCAGCCCGTCAATCGTGCCACCTGATTCCACCCCGCGAATGCGCGAGCACCAGCCGTATTCTTTGAAGGAGCGATTGATGTTAACTGCCATCGCGTAGGCGGCATTCGCCCACACGTAGTTGCCGGAGTTACCCGAGTCTGTCTCTTCCTCGAAATCGAACTCCTCCACCGGATCGGTATTCGCGCCATAGGGAATCCGCCCGAGAAAACGTGGCATTGCCAACCCCAGGTACTTGGCATCCTCAGAATCGCGCAATGCGTTCCATGCGGCGTATTCCGGTGTGGTGAATATTTTCGTCAGGTCACGCGGATTTGACAACTCATCCCAGGTATCAAATTGAGCGACTGACGGTGCCGCACCCGTGATAAACGGCGCGTGAGCCGCAGCGGAAACCTGCGCAATACTGGCCAGCATCTCTACATCCGGCGCAGTGTGATCGAAATGATAGTCACCCACCAGACACCCATAGGGTTCACCACCCAGCACATCATATTCAGCGCCATAGATCTTTTTAAACAGCGGGCTCTGATCCCAGCTTACGCCTTTGTACTTTTTGAGATTCTTGCCAAGCTCCTGCTTCGTGGCATTCATCACGCGAATCTTGAGGGTTTCATCTGTTTCAGTGTTATTGACCAGGTGATGCAAGCCACGCCATGCACCTTCCAGCTTGGTAAATTCTTCGTGATGTATGATCTGATTGATCTGTTCGGTCAACTTTCTGTCGATCTCACCAATCATCGCGTTGATGGAGGCCACGGCATCTTCAGAAATTAGCGCTGTGTCCGCCAGTGCCTGTTGCGCCAGAGTGGCGACGGCAGTCTCTACATTACTTTTGACTTCCGATGACTTTGGCTTGAAGTTCTGGTCGAGCAGACTGGCAAAATCATCCTGCTCCTCGACCGCCCCTTCCGCCGCTTGCGCTTGCTGTTCAGTATCAGCCATTTTCTAGCCCTCTCCCGATTCGTCTGAAGTGTCTTCTGACTTCGCCGAGGCTGCCAGTGACTCCATTAACGCCGGGTCTTTTAGTACATTCGCAATCAGCTCTTCAGCGCCGGCTTTGCCATCCATATAGGTGACAAGATTACTCAGCTGTGTGCGAGCTTCAAGCAGCCTGGCCAGCGGCTCTACCTTTGCAGCCACTGCGGCGGGGGAGAAATCATCCATGCTTTCGAATGAAACCTCCATTGACATTTCACCTTCACCTGTCAGGGTGTTGGGCACACGCAACGAGACCTTCGGCGCTGTCGATTTGAGATAGTCGTCGAAGTTGTCGACATCAACCTCGGAGAAGTTGCGATCGTCCATGCGGGGTTTCTCCGCCCCGGCATTGCCGGACAGATCGGACATTACTCCCATTACGAACGGCAGATTTACCTTCTTCTCGGCACCGTAGAGTTCTACGTCATACTCAATCTGCACTCGCGGCGCTCGATTGCGTGAAATGAATTTCTGACTGCTTCCAGCCACAAGCTATCTCCTTGTCGGTAACATAACCAAACTGTTTAATTGTTCCACACCCAGATAACCAGACTGAGTGCCGCTTGCGAGTTGCTGCTTTTTACCAAACACTTCAGGTTTGCCCAGCAACATCATTCTGCCTCAACATTTTCATCTGAACTTGTAACAGCTTCAAATTCGTTTAACAAATCCATAAAACCCTTGGGCACCAAACTTCTCACCTTCATCACGATCAGCGGGATGGGGCTGGATGGTTCGTGTTGTTCAAACCAGCGCTGTATATCCAGTAGCGTTTGTAGCACCTGCTCCCGTGATGTAATTTCAGCGGCTGTACCAGCGGCGTCACTTTTAACCGGAGCATCATTTTCAGCCGCCTCCGCGCCCTCACTTTGCTCATCGTATGTTTTATCTTCAGCGGCAAAACTCTCGCCACTCACGAACGCCGTAAAGCTGTGCTCGAGTAAAAAGCTCAACGGGTCGTCCTTCAGAATAGAAACCAGTTGTCGGAAGTCATCTTTATGTTGTGGAGCCAGTTCGCGCAAAATATCAAAGAAGTTTTTAAATACCATCTGCCGCGCTCGATGCAACAGAAATGGCACCGGGCTTGATGGTTCATACTTTTGATAAAAAAGAATCAACTGAGTGAATGCATTGACTACGGCGGCGTGATCCGCAAACACGCTACTTTGTACCGTCACCACGGTTTTGACAGCCGGTTCAGCGGCGTCTGCCGGATCGGTTTGCGCGATTTCGGCAACGGGTTCGACCACCTCGACCGGTGCTTGCAACCTGCTGCCAGCATACTCACGAAACTCTGCCTGCGACTGACTGCTGAGGTCTTTCAGCGCTTTGAAGGAGATAAGAGCCGGCCCCAGATGTTCGGACAGGGACGCATCGAGCAGATCACACAGCTCAATTGCCTGAGTCATCGCCGCATCGATAGCGCTCAGCGTGTCGGCATCGCACTCTGTGAAAGCGCCGCGAATGAGATTGGCGTTGCAGCGCTCTTTCTCCTCAGCGCTGACCTCCAGCCGTCCGGCGGCTATATCGATATCCCGTTTGGAAAAGGAGCCGATGTGCCTGACGCCAACCAGTTCGGACCGGTACAACGCGTCGTTTACGGCCACGCCATCGGTTAGCTCGCGAAAGACATTCAGCCGCTCCCACCAGGGGTCCTCTTCGTCTTCGGCGTCCGCTTCGGGAAAGGACTTACTCCAGCACGCATCGACGACAGCGTGCAACACGGCGAGAGAATGCGCCAGCCCGCGATAACCAAGTTCACCGGAAGCCGCCTTCACAAGGCTGATCAATAAGTCGAAGTGTCGAGACTGCTCAAGCAGCTCAGAGCAGATTTTCAGGGCGGATTTGTAGTCTGGCGGTATTGCCTCAATGACGGCGTCACCCATCTGGCTTCCCGGCTTACCCGCCAGCGCCACCTGTAGCTCGAGGTACCTGGGATCGGAGGTGATGTCCTCGCGGCCGGGGGAATCTCGCTCGGCGATCTGCTGTGCCAACCCCTCATCCATCAGTGAACCACCCTGCTCCGCATTTGGGGGGTGCAATGTTGATGACGGAACAACCGCGAGGAATCCCACCTGCAGTGGAGCGCTTGCCAATCAGTATCCGTTTCAATGTGCGTTTGACCTCACCTTCCATGGGTTATCCTGTTGACGCGCTACCCGTTCAACTGACTTCAACGATGAAGCGCCACTGCCCCCGAACCACCGCTGTTCCGCAGTATATAAGACAAAGTTATCTTTCTACCTGCTAAATGTCTCTTCCGGGTAATTTTACCTATACTACATCTAATTGACGGCGTCGCACGCCAGTTAATAGTAGGATCACCAGATGTCTCAAAGGCAAGCACAGCGCAAAGTCGTTGCAGCCAGGCTCTGCCAGCTCGATCATCAGGCGCGCCCAAACAGTCGTGAACCACAATTTTACCCGGGACCGGGATCAACCTTCACGGTAATATTATCCCACCTGAAAGGTACTACGCGATAATTGGCCATGCAACTCAAGATCAGTATAGTTTCAGCCCCACAATCGGCTATTGATGACCCGACCGACTGGTCTTTCGAGCAACTACCCGTAAGTGTCGGGCGATCAACCAACTGCGACGTCGTGTTGCCCGATAACGAGAAACACGTCTCATCCCGACATGCCGAGTTTTCACTGATAGACAAGGTTCTAACCGTCACGGATATCAGCTCGAACGGTGTATTCGTGAACGGCAGTACCGCCGCGTTAGGTCGTGGCAACAGCATGGGATTGAGCAGTGGTGACACCCTGCAAATGGGCGGTTTTGTCATTGATGTTGAGTTGCGTACGAGCATACCCACCCCGCACAACCATGGCGACCCCTTTAACCAGCCATTCCCGGACAGTGCAACACCGGCGAGCACTGGCGATCACGACCCCTTCGATGGGCTGGCCGACTTATCCCCGCAGCCACAGAATAATCGCGACCAGCACATTGACCGCCTGGAAGACATTGGCATTGGCCCCAGCGCGTGGGATAGCGACCCGATCACAACCGACGATCCGTTTGCGGATCTTTCCGACAATGGAGCGCAAACGCCGGTAACCCCGGCGCAACAACCGTCCCCGGTCAGCACTGGCGATGATGACTGGGCGGGCTGGCTGGGCGAGTTACCCGACGATCCTCCACAACCACAAACCCCGTCTCCGGGCGCGCCACCGGCGGAAAAGCCCCGCCTTGCGACCGATGAAGCCGGATACAACACGCCTGGCAGGCCAGCGGCCGAATCAGATGAATTAAATATATTGCTCCAGGCTGCCGGGCTCGACCCGCAAACGTTCAGCCACATCGATCGACAGAGTCTTGCAGCTCACATCGGCAAGATACTGAACCGCAGCACACAAGGCATGATGCTGTTGCTTCGTTCGCGCGACGAAATCAAGAACGCCATGCGCGCGGATGTAACGCTGCTTGCGCCCAGCGGAAACAACCCGCTGAAATTCTCGATCAGTGTGGAAGCCGCGCTGGAAAGTCTGATGAAGCCGTCCGCTCAATCCGGCTTCGATGACGCGGAGAAAGCGATCGACAAAGGTCTGCAGGACATTAAAGTCCATCAGTTAGCGATGCTTGAAGCAATGCGCTCAGCGCTGGACATCGCGCTGTCGCAATTCGACCCGGAGCAGCTTGAGCAAAACGCGAGGAAAAGTCATCCGCTGGCATCCAGCCTGCCACTGGCGAAACAGGCAAAACTCTGGGAGGAATTTCAGACACAATATAGCCTGATAAAACGCGAGGCCGTAGATGATTTCAGCGATTTGTTCGGCAGAGAACTTCGAAAGGCCTATGAGAGCTCGGTCGAGCAACTTGAGCAATCGATAAATGGCTCCCGGAATAACAGGCGCTGAGACAAACTCCGATACGTGGACATGATTTCAAATACTGGATCTAATCCACCTACAACTGGCAGGCGAGCCGTTTACACTATCGCATAGTTGCAAAAGAAAAAGATTCAATTACAGAGGATGTAGTGTGTCAAAACATAATCGGACGGTTTGGTCAGAGGGCATGTTTCTCGGGCCCCATCATTTCCAGCAACAAGATCGATTCCTGCTCCGATCGATGTCGGCACTTCAGGAAGACACCACACCCTATGCCTACGGCCTGAAACATCTGGAGATTGACGAACAGGCGCTCGGTGAAGGCAAATTCTCGGTCAGTCGCTGTGAGGGGATTTTCGCCGACGGCACACCGTTTGCGCTGCCCCAGGATGGACCTCTGCCGGATCCTCTGAAAATCACGCCCGAATCGGCAGGCGAAATTATCTCGATCGGATTGCCCTTCAGTTCGCACTCGGAAAAAGAAATTGCCGAAACCCGTGATCGCGAATCTTTCGCACGCTATCTACTGCAACACCAGCAAATCAGCGATGCGCATAGCCCCGACTCGGACACCGAAGAATCAGTATTCACTGCTGCGATCTGGGCGAGATTGCGATTTTCCGGATCGGATGAAACGGCCTACCACACCATACCCATCGCGAAAATTCAGGATTGCAAGGAAGATGGCACTGTTGTTCTGGATCGATCATTCTTTCCCTGCGCGATGTTCCTGCGCGCCAGTGCCGATATCAACCGCCTGTGCGGCGAAATCGATACACTACTCACCCAACGCGGGACAGACCTCGCGAAAAGACTTGGCAGACCCGATGGCGGCGACAGTGCCCAGCTAACGCAATTTTTTATCTTACAACTAATCAACCGCGCCAGGCCGCTGATACAACACGTGCTGGCTACCGACACCCTGCACCCGGAAGTGCTCTATCGGGAACTGGTGCAACTCGCCGGCGAACTGGCAACCTACTGCAGAACAGACAAACTATGCCAAAGCCTGCCCCAGTACAACCATCGCGATCAATGGGCAACCTTTCACCCGCTGTTTGCCATTCTGCGAGAAAGCCTCAACTTCACAGTTGACCAGAAAGTCATCCCTTTTCCGGTCGAACATATCAAGGGTGGCATATACACTTGCACGATCGCAGAGCTGGCTCTATTTCGTTCGGCCCGTTTTATACTCGCAGTGAGTGCCAGAATCCCGCAGGAAGAACTAAGACACCAATTCGTTCAGCAAACGACCATCTCCTCAAAAGACAAACTGCGCGACCTGGTTACCTCGCATGTGTCGGGGATTAAGCTGACACCTGTAATTCAGGTTCCAAACAATATTCCGATGTACGAGCATTACCTGTATTTTGAAATGGACCGTGAAATCGCGCTCTGGGGTGAAATCGCCACCACTGGCATAATCGCCATGCACATCGCCGGTAACTTCCCGGAATTGCAGATGCAATTATGGACGATTAATCAATGAGCGATGATCCTTTTGCCAACGACGACAAAACGATACTAAGGCCTGCCGGGCAAATCGACCCGACACCAGTAGCTCCTAAAACCGCTACAAATGAAAGCGCGCCGAACATTTCGATACGAAGGTATCTCAGTGGTATTAATCCACTGGAAAATGCAGCATCGCCACTGCTATCCATTTTTGTCACGATCAAAAAATCGGTCAGCCATCCTTCTCCGGGCAAACTCAAGCAACAAATTTCGATGGAAATCGAGACTTTCCGCGAACGTGCCGGCAAGCTTGTAGATGATCCGAAAAAACTGACCATGGCAAGCTATGTACTGTGCACCACGCTCGACGAGGCAGCACTTAATACGCCGTGGGGCCAGAACTCTGACTGGCCCCAGAACAGCCTGTTGTCCTCCTTCCACGGCGAAGTACGTGGCGGCGAGCGGTTCTTTGAAGTGCTGAAAAAGCTCGGCGCCAATCCGCGTGAAAACCTCGACATGCTGGAACTGATGTACGTCTGCCTGTCGCTGGGCTACGAGGGCGCTTACAAACATGCCAGTAACGGACAGGCAACCCTTGTTAAAGTCCGAAAATGGCTGTACGAAATTCTCAGCAACGCCGGCAGAACCGCACCAAGCGCGCTATCGCCCAACTGGCGCGGCGCAGATGTACCTGAGCGCACGTTACCGCGCATGGCGCCGATCTGGCTGATACTGGCGCTCGGCGCCGCCGCCTGCGCGGTGGTGCTTTTCAGTCTGCAGGTGCGCCTGAGCGAAACAGCAGAAAACACCATTGCATCGTTTCTGCCTTTAAAGGCCGCTGCGGTGACGGCAAAAGAACCGCCCCCACCCCCTGCACCCGATCCGGTTGCTCGCCCTACACTCTCCGATCTACTGACCTCTCGAATCGCCGAGGGTACTATCGGCATTCGGGAATTCCCGGATCGCGCGATCGTGACACTGGTTGGCGACAACCTGTTTGCCTCAGGCAAATCTCAAATCGATTCGCGGGCACTCCCGTTACTGCAGGAAATTGCTGTCACACTGAACCGCTACGACGGGACTATTCTAATCACCGGACACACAGACAATATCCCGATTCGACGCCCCGAATTCCCATCCAACCTCGACCTTTCCGAAGCGCGCGCAATATCAGTGGCCAGAATACTGATACGCAAGCTGATCGACCCCGATCGAGTTATCGTGGAAGGCATGGGAGATCTTGAACCACTTAACGACAACAGCACAAAAGAACTTCGAGGCCTGAATCGACGCGTCGAGATAATCGCCTCTTACTGAGCAGCCTGGCCAGCCAATGAATAGAAAATTAAATAGTAATAGGCTCTATATCGACGCCACCTGGCAGTGCGCCGAAAACAAAGCAACGAGAAAGGGATAAGCTCATGCACGTCATATTCGGACTGCTCCGAAAAAAATGGGCACACTCTTTAGGCGTCGTTATCGCCGTGTGCATCTTCATCTGGTACATGGGGCCGTACATCGCCATCGCCGACCACGCCCCGTTGCGCCCGCAGCTGAATCGGATTGCGGGTATGGCATTTACCTTTCTGGTCTGGGGTCTGCTGACAGGCTATCGACGCTGGAAATCCAGAAAAACCAATGAGAACCTGCTGAATTCTATCGCCAGTGACGACGATGAAGATGTCACTGAGGCGAAAGCCGCCGAGGCCGAAGCACTGCAAGATAAAATGCAGGATGCAATCGAAGTACTAAAAAACAAGAATTTTTCCAAGTCAGGCGGCAACCGCTATCTGTACGAACTGCCCTGGTACATGATCATCGGGCCACCGGGTGCAGGAAAAACCACTCTGTTGACAAATTCGGGACTGAATTTTCCGTTGGAAGAAACACACGGAAAATTCTCGGTTAAAGGTGTTGGCGGCACGCGCAATTGCGACTGGTGGTTCACCGACAAAGCCGTACTGCTGGACACCGCCGGTCGCTACACGACGCAGGACAGCAATCGGGAGGTCGATAAAAACGCCTGGAGCACATTCCTGCAGCAACTAAAAGATAATCGCAAGAGGCGACCAATCAACGGCATGTTTATCGCCGTTGCGCTGCACGATATCGTCAACCAATCGGAAGACCAGCTGATTCAACTGGCCAAAACTATCCGGTTTCGCATTGATGAAATTCACGAAACATTCAGCATACGGCCAACCATCTATATGGTTTTGACCAAATGCGACATGCTGGCTGGCTTCGAGGAATTTTTCAACGCGATGGACAGCGATGAACGAAAACAGGTGTGGGGCTTTACAGCCAATGTAGACGACGACACACCGTTTGCCGAAACAGCCAAAGCGGAGTTGCAACTTCTGCGTGAGAGACTCTACGCTCAGCTGCCAGCGAAACTTGCCAACGAAACAGCTCAGGCACGCAGGGATGAAATTTACGCATTCCCGATGCAGTTTGCGGCGATACAGGAAAAACTTCAGCGCTTTATCGAGCAGTTCTCATCAGTGAATCGGCTTCAGGATAACGTCTATCTGCGCGGGGTTTATTTTACCAGCGCAACTCAGGATGGTTCCGCCCTGGATCAGGTGGCCGCCTCGGTTGCCAGAAGTTTCGGCTTCCCTTCAACGTCAACACCGCGATTGCAGAATACTGGCAAGAGTTTTTTCATCACAAAACTATTGACCGATGTTGTCTTCGCAGAGCATGGCTTAACCGGTACTAATCTCGCGCATGAAAAACGCGCAAAGCACGTACAACTTGGCGCCATTGCCGCGATCGTGTTGGCAGCGGTGGCGATCGTCGCATTGCTGGCGACGTCTTATCGGCAAAACAATACTCTGATGGACGGCGTCGTCGCCGGCGCAGGTGAACTGGAACAGAACCTTGAGCAACTGCCCTCTGACAGTCTGGATCTGATCCAGGTGTCAGCGATGCTGACCAAAGCGCAATCGCTCGACACACGGGAAACCGACGAGGGTTTTGCCCTGAAGCGAACGGGGCTTTACCAGGGTAACAAGATTGGTAGTCGCGCCGGCAGGAAGTACGATGAGTTATTAACCGAATCACTGCTATCCCGATTGATGGTTCGACTGGAACACCAGATGCATGCGGAGTCGGATAATAGTGAATTTATCTTCGAAGCACTGAAGACCTATCAGATGCTGGACAGCGAAGAGCATTACAACGCCGAGGATACCATTGGCTGGTTTCGATTTGATTTTGACCAGAATCTGCCACGAACACTGCCAGCCGCAGACAAGCGGGCACTGCTCGAACATACCGAGAACCTGCTTCGCGATCGGCCACGCCGCCTGCCGCGCCCGCTGGATCGCGAGCTGATCGATCAATACCAGCAAATTGCCGCCAATACCCCTCTTGAGGAACGAGCCTATCACCGATTGAAGCAACAACACGCCGCCATTGTTAACACACCGGTGACACTCACGAATGAGGTTGGCAATGACCTGGCGCGCGCCCTGGTACTGACTGGCGACAAAACATTTAACACCGCGGTGCCCGAGTTTTTTACAACCAAAGAATACCAGTCGAGCTTTCTGCCGTCTGTCGCGCTGGTATCGGGGACTCTCAGCAAGGATGTATGGGTGCTTGGACCCTATGCCGGTAATGTGGTGGCCAGCGATGCTGCCGAGCTTGAGAATAGTGTTACTGACCAGTACTACCGTGAATATATCGATGTATGGCAGAGCTTGCTCGATTCGCTGACATTCCGGAAATCAAGCGGGCTACTGGAACTATCCGATTTCCTTTCCCTGATCACTGACAACGAGTCACCATTCAAGAAATTGCTGGTAGTGGCTGCCGAACAAACCACACTCAGTTTACCGTCCACCGATAGCGAAGCAGCAACCGACGAAAAAGGCGATTCGCGCCAGGCAGGGCTGGCAGCACTGATCGGTTCACGCAGCAACGGTAACTCGGCTGAAATCGACGATCCGGTTACCAGCCATTTCTCTGCATTGCACACCCTGGTAGAGGACTGGGAGTCGAATGGCTCGCGACTGGATAACGTGCTTCAGAAGCTCGGCGATCTCAATCTACAGCTTCTGCCCATGGCAACCACACCCGGTGCTGCCGGTGACGTCAGGCTTGCCAACGAATTAGCCGTGAAGATACGCCAACTCTCTACCACCAGTGAACGATTGCCAGCCTCGATCGCCAGAGTGGTTGACAGCCTCACCAACGATGTCAACGACGCCTCGAGTGGCGGCTTTTGCGCCCAACTCAACTCACTTTGGGAAGCCGAAGTCTACCCGTTCTATGCTCGCGCACTGGCCAATCGCTACCCGCTTAGCAAGCGCGCCACCAATGAAATTACGCTGGAGGATTTCGGTAAGTTTTTCGGGCCTGGTGGCATTCTGGACACCTATGTCGGCAACTATCTGTCATCCAGCGTACAAAGGCGACCCGGCAAGTGGGAGTGGGTTGGCAGTGGCAACTCGCAGTGCATCTCGGACAACACCCTGCGACAGTTGGCGATCGCCGATGAAATCAAGCAGACCTATTTCACACAAGGTTCAACAACGCCGTCATTTTCATTTAGCCTGAACCCGTCCAGGCTGGTCGTGGATCAATCGATCTACAAATTGTTTATGACCATTGGCAACGTCAAGACCGAGTACCTGCATGCACCGATCCAGGGTGGCACAAGCTATGTATGGCCTGGCAACAGCGGCAGCACCGAGGCGAGCATTCGGGTAGAACCTGTCATTGCGGGGACCTTGTCCAGAATCAGCCTGAATGGGCCCTGGGGCATACTCAGGTTGCTGGAGAGCGGCAATGTCAAGAGAAAAAACAGTAGTGATGTAGCAGTAGACTTCAGCTTCGGAGGGCGACCTGTACACATGGAATTTACATCGAGTAGCTTCAATCCACTACGCTCGAGATCTCTGCGGCAATTCAGATGCCCGCGATCGCTATGAATACCACCGGCTTTCTGGGCAAATTGCCCCAGCGCGGCGATTTCGTATCGGGAAAACTACCCGTCACGTTCAGCACTCCATGGAATGACTGGGCAGAGCAACTGGCAGCCATTTGCAAAGAACTACAGCCGAACGATACGGCCTCACTCTGGTATCGCCTCCCTGTCTATCGCTTCTATCTGTCCAGTGCCATCGCCGGGGAAAACGCATGGATAGGCGTGACCCTGCCAAGTCAGGATTCCGTTGGCAGACTGTTTCCGTTTTGCATGGCGCGCAATATCAATCCTTCGAGTCGAGCCACTCAAACACTCTGGCAAAACGAACCCTTCTTCGCAGGGCTGGAAGATATCATCCCAAGGCTTTTCAGCAATGAGCTGGATTTCGAGCAGCTGAGCGACGTACTCAAAGAGCTTGATGGCACCAGTGTCACGCCATCGGACGACCAGGCACCGCCGATCTCCAGACAAACAGTCGATGGCGCGTTGTCGATTCGGCTGGGCGAGTCAGAGCGCGCGTGGGACCAGGCCGCCGAAGCGCTTTTGAGCAGTTGCTGCTCAGCCTACAGTATCTGGACCACCAGCCCGCTTAGCCGCACGCCACAGGAAAACCTGATCTGCGAGGCAATGCCATCGGCTGCTGCCTGTACAAGCCTCTTTAGTGGCGATTTCGACACCGGTCGCTGGACACACTTTGCCAGTGATGATGCCGAAAGCCGTTTGCCACACGAACTAGTTGCCGGGCCATCTTCCAGCTTCGCTCCAGAACCGGATGACGACGGCGACACCAAGCCGGTGCTGATAAAACCTGTCACCACAGAGCGCAAGGCGGATATTCTCGAACTGGGCGATAGTCAACCCAATGACGTACCCTGGGACAACTGAGCCAATGCCGTGGCAGAGCGAGTCGATTACCGACCCGGGCAAAGTCCGACAAGTGAACGAAGATAGCATCTATTCTGCGACTGCCGATCAGATCTGGGCCGTGGCAGATGGCATGGGTGGTCACCATCGCGGTGATATCGCAAGCCAGGCCATCGTCGCACAGCTCAAGCAATACAAGCCAGGCCAACGCTCCGGCGTATCACTGCGGCGGCTGGAAGATCTGATTTACCGGGCAAACACCGATTTGGTTGCCACAGCACAGCGCATGGACAGTGGCATAGTCGCCAGTACCTGCGCCGTACTGTCGATACATCGGCAATCGGCTATCTGCAGCTGGGTTGGAGATAGCCGCATTTATCGATATCGCCATCACACCCTGACGCAACTCACGCGCGACCACAGCTACCAGTCCCTGTTTGACGACCTCAGAAACGCCGGCCAATCCGTCGACAAAACACTTGTAGACGAGCAAACCCTCACTCGCGGTGTCGGCGCGGAAAATGACTTACAAATCGAGCACTGTCACTTTAGCTATATGCCCGGTGATCGATATCTGCTTTGCACAGATGGTCTATACAAAGAAGTTTCAGATGCAGAACTTTCAACGCTGTACGACGCAAACCGACTGGACCGGGATCTTATCTCGCTACTGCATCAGGCTTATCTGGATGGCGGCGCACGAGATAACCTCGGCATGATTCTGCTGACCGCTGCGTGATTGAATAACTGCAACATGAAAACTGAATTTTGCGAGCCGCACCCGATTTTAATTGTGGCTCAACTACGGTAAACGCAATGAGCGATGCAACACAACTGATGGGCCGCAATGTGCTGCCCGAGGGCCACGAACTGCTTTGGTATGAGATCGAAGAAGTTTTGGGTAATGGGGGCTTTGGCACCACCTATCTTGCAACAGACAACAATCTCAACAGAAAAGTGGCGATCAAGGAATATCTGCCCTCGGTATTTGCGTACCGCGAAGCAGATTTCACTGTCAACCCGCTGTCTGCCAGTCATGACGGCAACTACAGCTGGGGACTGACCAGCTTTCTTAATGAGGCTAAAACGCTCGCCCAGTTCAAACACCGAAACGTTGTCCAGGTGCACACGGTATTCGAAGCGCACAACACCGCCTATATGGTGATGGAGTACGAGCATGGCGACAGCCTTGAACAGATCTTCAAAGCCGGCTCAACCCGCATGGACCAGCCGTTCTTTGAGAATCTGCTTTTCCTGGTGATGGACGGCCTGCAGGCAATTCATGATGCCGGCTTCATACACAGGGATATCAAACCCGGGAATCTGTACATTCGGACCGACGGCAGCCCGGTACTGATCGACTTTGGCTCTGCGCGTGCGACATCGCAGCAGGAAAACTCTGAAATGACCACGCTTGTCAGCCAGGGCTATACGCCAATAGAGCAATACAGCTCCTCGTACGGCGAACAGGGCCCCTGGACTGATATTTACTCACTGGCCGCCTGCGTCTACCGCGGCATCACCGGCACGCGCCCCAAAGACGCACTAAGCCGCAGCGCTGCAAAATCGACATCCAGCCAGGATCCACTACTGAAACTCGCTGTGGAGCAACCAGCAGGCTTCGATGACGGTTTCTGCCACGCAATCGATCAGGCGCTTTCACTGGAAGCCAATCGGCGGCCGCAAAGCCTGGAAGAGTGGAGAACGATTTTCGATCAGCCCTACTCTTCAGAAGACGACGCCACACGCGTCTGGCAACCGGAACAGCACCGAGACGAAAAACC
>CAKZSB010000428.1 GCA_937920585.1 uncultured Granulosicoccaceae bacterium
CAGCCTGCAAGTGGTGGCAACTGATCACTGTGCCTTTACCAGTGAGCAAAAACGATTCGGCCTGGGTGATTTCACCAAAATACCGAATGGTACCGGCGGGCTGGAAGATCGAATGCCAGTGCTCTGGAGCAGAGGTGTTAACACCGGCAGGCTGACAATGAACGAATTTGTCGCCGTCACTTCAACCAACATCGCGAAAATTCTGAATATGTATCCGCGAAAAGGTGCCATCCTGCGCGGCGCCGACGCCGATCTGGTGGTCTGGGATCCAAAACGTGGAAAAACCATCGCAGCCGACAAACAGCAATCGGCGATTGATTACAACGTGTTCGAGGGACTCGAAGTGATGGGGCTGCCACGTTTTACGCTGACTCGTGGAAAAGTAGCCATTAGCGAAGACACGATCGCCACCGAAGAGGGGCACGGTGAATTCGTGGCGCGCGAGGCCTATCCGGCCGTGAACAAGGCGTTGTCGCAGTGGAAAGAGTTGTCATCGCCGCGCGCTGTGATTCGCGATCCGGCCAATATGCCGGCCGGAGTCTAGCACCGGATGGGCGAGGCAGATTCACCGTCGGTCGCAAGTGTTATCGAGGCCCGGAATTTATCGTTAACCTTCGAGACCGGTGACGGGCCGGTCCATGCGTTGTCGGACATTGATTTGTCGATTGGCGCCGGTGACTTTGTCTCGTTGATCGGGCCTTCCGGTTGTGGGAAAACCACGCTGCTGCGCGTTATCGCAGATCTTGAAACACCCAGTGACGGCAGCATCACGGTTAATGGGGTCACTGCGGAACAGGCACGTCTGGCGCGCGCCTATGGCTATGTTTTTCAGGCCGCAGCGCTGTATCCGTGGCGTACTATTGCCCGCAATGTTGCGCTGCCACTGGAAGTCATGGGTTTGCCGGCGCGCGAACGCCGCGAGCGGATAGCGCGCAATCTGGAACTGGTGAATCTGCAGGGCTTTGAAAAAAAATATCCCTGGCAGTTGTCGGGCGGTATGCAACAGCGTGCGTCGATAGCGCGCGCGCTCGCTGTAGAGCCGGATCTGCTGCTGATGGATGAGCCGTTCGGTGCGCTGGATGAAATTGTTCGCGATCACCTCAACGAACAGCTGCTGCAACTTTGGGACAAGACCGGCAAAACCGTTGTCTTTGTTACCCACTCAATACCGGAGGCGGTGTACCTGTCGACTCGAATCGTGGTGATGTCTCCTCGGCCGGGACGCATTCACGAAGTGATCGACAGCACACTGCCACGTGAGCGCACGCTGGATATTCGCGAAACACCGGAATTTCTGGACATTGCGCACCGCGTGCGTGAAGGCTTGCGCCTGGGCCACAGCTATGACGACTGACCGCGATCGTCCAGGATGGGTTGATCGCGTGTGGCCGGTGATCGTGGTGATCACCGGTATAGTGGTAATCTGGTATGGCTCAGCGGTAATGCTGAACAAGCCCTTTCAGCACGATATGTATAAACGGGCCAATGTAGAGAATGTCTCGTTCAGTCAGTTGCTCGGTGACACGCTGAATCAGGAGCGACCGGTGCTGCCGGCTCCGCATCAGGTGTACCAGGAGCTTTATAAAACGACGGTTGAGAAAAAAATAACCTCCAAGCGAAGCCTGATCTATCACTCCTGGATTACCTTATCTACAGCGTTGTCCGGGTTTGTGATGGGTACTTTGCTCGGCATTTTGCTGGCGGTTGGCATCATTCACAATCGCGCGCTGGATAAAAGCCTGATGCCCTGGATTATTGCATCGCAAACAATCCCGATACTCGCGATAGCTCCGATGATTATTGTGGTGTTGAATGCGATCGGCATTCAGGGGCTGTTGCCGAAGGCCTTCATTTCAACTTATCTCAGTTTCTTTCCGGTCGCAGTGGGTATGGTGAAAGGCCTGCGTTCACCCGAAACCAGCCACCTGGATTTAATGCGCACTTACAATGCCTCGGCATGGCAAACCTTCTGGAAACTGCGCTTGCCCGCTTCGCTGCCATTTTTGTTTACCAGCATGAAGGTGGCGGTGGCCATCGCGATGGTGGGTGCCATTGTCGGTGAGTTGCCAACCGGCGCGGTAGCCGGACTGGGCGCGCGATTGCTGGCAGGTTCCTATTACGGGCAGACCATTCAAATCTGGTCGGCACTGGTGATGGCTTCTGTGCTGGCTGCTTGTCTCGTCGGATTGGTCAGCCTGGGCAATCGCTGGGTGCTGGCGCGAATGGGGGCAAGTGCATGACCCGCGTGCTCGCAGCGATCAGTGGTGCTGGCGGACTGATCGCATTGTTGCTGGCAGCTGCGCAAGACAGTACCGGTCCATTGGCGGTGCGAGCGTTTGGGCTGCTGGTTGTATTGGCAGCGATGCTTTGGCTGGTGCGCCCGGTTGAATTGAGCAAATGGCCATCGACTGTTGTCGCGGGTGGTTTATCCACTGTCGGTGCAGTTTTATTGTTGTCGCAACTGGATTCGATTACGCCTGCGGCCGGGTTCTGGGGCGCTACTGTGGCGGCCTGGGCGCTGGCCTGGCTGTTCGTCGAACGGTTGGCCAGCATTGAATCGCGTCGCCAGCTTATTGCCTGGAGTCTGCGTCTGCTCATCCCGCTGCTGTTTGGTGTGTGGTTGCTGGTCATCTGGGAATTGTGCACCCGCGGTTTGGGTGTGCCACAGGTGCTGCTGCCGTCGCCCAGTGCGATTGGTGCGCGAATGGTCAGTTCAACCGCGACCCTGTGGGCCGATTTCAAACAGACCTTTTTGCACGCCGTCCTGATTGGTTATGCGCTGGGCTGTGGAAGCGGATTTCTGATAGCGCTGTTGATCGATCGATCGCCGTTTCTACAGCGTGGCCTGCTGCCGATTGGCAACCTCGTGTCGGCCTTACCCATTGTGGGTGTCGCGCCAATCATGGTCATGTGGTTCGGCTTTGACTGGCAATCGAAAGCGGCAGTAGTGGTAGTGATGACATTCTTCCCGATGTTGGTTAACACCGTCGCGGGGTTGGCAGCCTCTGGCGCGATGCAGCGAGATTTAATGCAGACCTACGCGGCCGGATACTGGCAAACCCTGTTTAAATTGCGTTTACCCGAAGCATTGCCGTTTATTTTCAATGCCCTGAAAATAAACTCGACCCTGGCACTTATAGGGGCGATTGTGGCTGAGTTTTTTGGCACCCCGATCGTTGGCATGGGGTTTCGCATTTCCACCGAAGTAGGGCGCATGAACGTTGATATGGTTTGGGCGGAAATTGCCATGGCCGCTGTAGCCGGATCGCTGTTTTATGGGATTGTGACACTTGTTGAGCGGATGTTTACCTTCTGGCATCCATCTATTCGAAACTAGCTTGGAGAACCCGAGATGAAAAAACTACTGTTGACTGCTACGGCCATTGGGCTGGGCTTGAGCGGTGCGTTGGCACACGCCAAGGACGATCTGACCCTGCAATTGAAATGGGTCACTCAGGCACAGTTTGCCGGCTACTATGTGGCCAAGGACAAGGGCTTCTATGATGAAGAGGATCTCAATGTCACGATCAAACCCGGCGGGCCTGATATCGCACCGCCGCAGGTAATCGTCGGTGGTGGTGCCGATGTGATCGTCGACTGGATGCCTTCGGCGCTTGCCAGTCGGGAAAAAGGCGTGCCGCTGGTCAATATCGCACAACCTTTCAAACGCTCCGGCATGATGCTGACCTGCCGCAAGGAAACCGGGATTAAGGGGCCGGAAGATTTTGCCGATCGCACGCTGGGTGTTTGGTTCTTTGGCAATGAGTATCCGTTCCTGAGCTGGATGGGCAAGCTGGGCATGGCAACCGATGGCAGTGCCGGCGGGGTCACCGTATTGAAGCAGGGCTTTAATGTGGATCCGATTCTGCAAAAGCAGGCCGACTGCATTTCCACGATGACCTACAACGAATACTGGCAGGTAATTGATGCCGGAATTCCCGCCGATGAGTTGATCGTGTTCCCCTATGCTGATCAGGGTGTATCAACAATGGAAGATGGTCTGTACGTGCTTGAGAAAAATCTTGCCGACGATGCGTTTGTCGACAAGATGGCTCGATTTGTCCGCGCATCAATGAAAGGCTGGGAGTATGCCAGGGAAAATCCTGATGATGCCGCCGATATCGTGCTTGAAAACGACGCCTCGGGTGCGCAGACAGAAAAGCATCAGCGTCGCATGATGGGTGAGATCAACAAGCTGACTGAAGGTTCGAATGGCAAGCTCGACCCCGCAGACTATGAAAGAACGGTTGAAACCCTGCTCTCCGGTGGTTCCGATCCTGTCATCACCAAAGCACCGGAAGGCGCCTGGACACACGCGGTAATCGATAAAGCCATGTAGCCATCTGGAACTCACTGGTTGCGAGGACACACGACCTCGCCTTTATACAGCCAGTGGTCGTGCAGGCAATCGGCTCAAGGCCCGATTGCTTGTACACCAGACAGCGGCCGCATTGCTGCTAACCATGCCCCGGAGCGCAATGCCCGGGGCTTTTTTGCACTAGATCTCCTCAACCGAGCAGCTATCGAAGGTCGAGGTGTCGTCCGAATATAATGTGACTGATCCGATCGCGCTATTTACCGGCGCGATGATCGATGAAGAAAACTGTCGGTAAGTGTTACCGGTTACCGGGAATTCATTGGAATCGAGCTCGTTATAGGCAGTGTCTGCCATTTGTAGCCTGATACTGGAGTAAAGTGATCCCGCTGATTTTGCGTAACAAAGAAGCTGGTAGCTTGCGCCGGGATTAACAGGGAACTCCTGATAGAGGCATCCTGAATTTTCTACCTGCAAGGCCAGGGATCCATCAAAGGCGTCCTCTGAGGTGGTAGTCAGGTTGGGGGCAGCACAGTCGAGCCATGATGTTTTGCTTTGCTCAAACCCACCGTTATTCAGCTTGTTGCTAATACTGTCCGGTGGAGGCGCGATGGTTGGCTCTGCATCGGAAATCACCGAACAGCTATCAAAAAAACCTGTTCCCTCTGAGTAAAAAGTAACAACACCGATAGCACTATTCGCGGGGGCCGTGATTGTGCTGATGTACTGTTGGTAGGCATCGGTATTAATCGCTACTTCGTTGCTATCGAGCGCGTTGTAACTCGCATCTGCCATTTGCAGATTCAGGCTAACATATTGACTGCCGACAACTTTTGCCTGGCAGAGCAACTGATAGCTGGTGCCGGGCGTCACAGGAAACTCCTGATACAGACATCCGGTATTTTCTACCTGCAGCGCATTGCTGCCATCGTATGAATCCAGCGTGACTGCGGTTAGATTTGCAGCGCCGCAGTCTAACCACGAGTCTTTAGCTTGTTCAAAGCCGCCATTGGTGAGTTGGTTATTCGCCGACGGACTGGCAGCAGCAGGGTTGCCTGGCAGTGTGCGTATGTAATCAGCCAGCGCACGGCGTTCTGCAGTGCTTGTGCTTATCGACGCGTGTGCGGCAATGGCATTTTCAATGGTGGCAGCGGAGCCGTCGTGCAGATAAGGGGCTGTGTTCCATGCGCCGAGCAATCCCGGGGTATCAATGCCGTTTAACGCGGCTGAAAGTCGTTGTCCGCTGGTGGCTTTTATAGTGCCAATATCGTGCATATCGCTGGCATTGCCGCTGTCGGTAAATTGCGCGCCTGTATGGCAGCTCATGCAATTTTTCGATGTGAAAAGTGCCTGGCCCTGTATGGTGCTGGCATTCGTTACCCGATGCGGGCTTTCAGGTGCCGTCGTCAGCGAGTTCACATAGGCCGCGAGGGCATCGAGGTCCGGGCTGATGCCCGCTTTTGCGTCACCGAGTGGCTGAGCACGCGTGCCAGCGTTGAATTCTGCGTTGCTCATCAGGCCGATACCGCCCGAGAATTCTCTGATCTGGGCTTCGAAGTCCTGCACCTCATCGAAGTTGGCTGACCAGTGCAGGAAGCCATGGTCAGGTCCCCCGCGCCCCTTGAGGGTTGAGGTGTTTCTTAGTCCTTCACCTGCCTGTGAGAAATCCCAAACTCTTCCATCATGACCCCCTTCATTGTGGCACGATGCGCAACTCATGTAGTCCTGAGCTGCCAGTCTGTCGTCCTGTGCGTCGTAGAAAAGCTTCTTCCCCTGCAACACCGGTGCGCTTAAACGCTCGTTGCTCACGGTTGAGACTACCGCTACTTCAGTCACGTTGATGCTGCGACCGCTGGTTAGCTCGGATATATCGTAGACGCCCACGCTTCGATCCATAAAGTTGTGTACGTAGAGGCGGGTGTTGTCTGCAGAGACGGTCAATCCCTGAGGGGCGCGTCCAACGTCGAACCGGAATAGTTCTTTATTGGCGTTGGCATCGTTCACCGCCACTTGCCGGTTACCTTCGAGGGTGGTGAACAGGTAAGTGCCCAAATTGTCAAAAACCGCTTGTGAAGTAATGCTGGCGTTGTCATGATCGATGCGTGCAGCAAGTTCTTCCGTCTGTGTCGTCAGGTCAATTCGCGAACTGATAGAACGGACTGCCTGGTCGAATCGCAGGCTTACCCCGGTCCGCAATTCGCCATTCAGGATATTGTCCTGTTGGGAGGGGACCCAGGCAAAATTACCATCGGGTGAGAGCGTGATGCCTCCCAGATAATTAGGTATACCTGGCCCTGATCGATCGGCCTGTGGTGCATCGCTATACTGCAAAACGATAGCAGGGAGGGATTGCAGTGGTGCGGTATTCAAAACCAGTACCCTGCCTCCGTGCGATCCGTCAACGGTCGGTGACAGCGTGTGCTCGTTGGGTAGTGGTGGAGTGATGAAAACGGTGGCATACAATCGGCTGCCATCGGCGTTCAAGGCCAGAGCGCGAGGCCGGTATTCAACCGCAATTTCATCAACTATCGCGTCGGTGGTGGTAGAAATTTTAATTATCTTAACGGCAGCCTCCAGTGCAACGAAGGCGGCATCCTGACTAAACAGAATACCGTGTGGTGCCGCACCAGCGGGTAGTTGTATAGTTCGAACCACCGCAAGATTTGCCGGACTGACTACTGAAATGCTGGAGGATTTTTTATTTACAACCCAAACGTTACCATCAGGCGCGACAGCCAGGCTGACGGGCTCTTCACCAACATCAACCTGACCCGTTACCGCTGCTGAAGCAGTGGATAATACAGTCACCGTATTGTTGTCCGGGTTGACATTCCAGACCTGATTGTTAGCGGCGTGTTCAGTGATACTGGTTGATTTTGAGGGCGCCCGGGCTGTGGGGGCGGCGTAGATCGTTTGTGTGAAAGTGTGAGTGCTGGTGATATCGGATGAATCACGTACCGCGAGGGTCACGATATAGCGCCCCGGTTTCTGATACACATGATTAACCTGCGCCTGATTGGCAGCAAATGGTGTGGCGGTTGTATCGTCACCAAAGTTCCAGCTATAAAGGAGTGTGCCCAATCCAGTAGCTTGTGTTGAGAACTGTACGCTGGTGTTTGATTGTTGTGGCTGTATTGCTGGAGGCTCGATCACAGGCGCGGGTATAGAGACGTTTTCACGCAGCTCGATCTTCATGTTATTTAACACCCAGTCCGGGTTACTGCCGCCCTGGTCAAACAGATTTATAGTGAGTGTGCCGTCAGTAACAGCGACGTCGAAGCTGGTGGTATCGTCGGGATTTGCCTCATTGTTGCCGATATAAACGACATCTGGCCCCGAGGTAGAGAGGTTATTATGTATCGGTACACCTTCAGCGCTAATCAGAACGTTGTCGTGCAGGAACCCCGCTGTGTCGCCGATACCCATAGTGACTCGCCAGACCCCGTTACCGACATTCACATTTAGCTGACTTTCTCTTCGGTTAAATACCAGATCCCGGTCCAATCGGTTGCCATTGTTTATTGAGCCACGATCAACTGCTTGTGGCTTGCTTAAGCTCCAGTTGATCAGGCTGGTATTAGTGTCCGGTGTTACTTTTATAGCGCCCGGTTCCAATGGTGATGCATCGGTTCCGAAATCAAGTGTGTAGGTCAGCCCGCCAATGGTCGTGTCACCCACTTTGATCATTTTCGCCACACTCGGTGTGCCTTGCTGGTTGACCAGAAATAGCATGTAGTAGCCTGGCGGGGCGACGTTAGGGTTGATGGGGGCATCTATCGACAAACGATTGTTATTGCCGCTTCTAAATACCAACGGTAAGAATCGCTGGCTGAAATTTGTCGCGTGAGTGGCAGTGGATAGTCTGATCATACTGGCGGACTGAATACTGTTGGCATCGTCAGTATCGACATTGAAGGCTTGTCCGTGCTGGATTGCTTCGGGTGCAGCAACAATCACAGGGCGGTCGGCAAGAGAGACGTCATCGTTGAATAGGTAGGGCGGTGAGAATATCTCTGCATTGTTTTGGTAAGAGCACAGTGCGGTTTGCGTGGATACGATAGTGGCGTAGCCTTGCCCGCCGCTCCAGACGCGCGCGTCCGGCAGTAAGATGGCGGTTGAATGGTATTGCCTTGGATGCTGCTGTGCGGCCAGTAATGTCCATTGGTTGGACGCC
>CAKZSB010000429.1 GCA_937920585.1 uncultured Granulosicoccaceae bacterium
TATCCTCACAGTGTTATTTTCCAGCAACGGCGCCATCCTGGCGGCCGCCAGAGAAAGACTGAAAAACCAGATAAAGGAGGCTGCGATGGTGCCAATAGCAAACGCCAAACGGCGCTCGGGTTCATACTGACCGCCTACCGAGCCCAGAAGAACGACGGTATCCAGATAGACGTGAGGATTGAGCAGAGTCACCGACAAAGTTCCTAAAATCACCAGACTCAGCGTCTTTCTGCCCAGCCTCGGATTCTCCTGCTCTATTGAGGCAGCCATGTTGCGCTGCCGATGTGCACTGCACACCCGACGCGCCGCGCTATGCAGCGACGTCAATCCGTAGAACATCAGAAATGCAATGCCAGCGACTGTCACCAGCGTCAGCACAGCCGGATTCCGGCCGAGCAGCTCGGCGCCGCCAAAAATCCCGACACTGATCAGGACAGCATCGCAACATGAGCAGACAGCGGCACTGGCAAAGTGATAGTTGCGATCCAGACCGCGATTCAGAATATAGGTGTTTTGCGCTCCGATTGGCGCGATCATACCCAGCCCCAGCCCAAATCCCTGTATTGCTGCCAGTATCATGCGATTTTCTTCCGTGCCTGCATTGACAGATATTCTAGGCATTGGGGAAGAGAAGAAAATACCGCAATCAGCCGATGCCGATTCATACCTCAATTGGTGTATTGGCAAGCGAGGTGCAGACCGACGGGAGTCAACATCACTGGCGCCGATTCACTGCCTCGCTGACACGCCAGGTTTCTCCACAACCGGATGACGCCCCGCTGACAACCCGAAGCGTTAGCGAGGACCAGTCATCTTGTGTGCGAAAGCCACGCTGAGGTAAAACTTGAATCAATTGCAACAAGTGTCGCCGCACAAGCACTCTGGTAGCAGGTTATGTTACAGCCCGCTTCGCCGCATCGGCGATTTTGGGGATCAGGCTTTGAAAGTGCTGAAAAAACAGGAGTTGGCCACCATCTTCTATTACGTCAATCGCGATCCACGGGAAGCGCTCACGATACGCCGCTATAGCCCCCGAATCGCCTAATGGATCCTGCAATCCACTGACAAACCAGGTTGGAATCGCCCTGGCGGCAACAACCCGATCAGACCAGTCAGACTCGGTTGCCAGCAACTCCTTGGCGTAGGCAAAGGCCGCATGATGGTTGTCGCTCAGTGCCAGTCTGGAGCTTTCAATCAATGTCGCCGCCACCTCATCATTATCAAGCACAGACAGGTCGGCTGGCGAGCCCTTGTGGATGGCGCGGAACATTTCAATTCGGCCGATCTTGCGGGCGAGTGTAAAACCCGCCTTGGTGGTGAAATACAGCAGGTGTGGCGCATGGCGTGCATTCGAAAGCAGAAAATGATGCCACTTACCCATTCCCGGATACTGCAATTCCGAGGGCAATGGCAATCGTCCGCCCAGACCAACGATCTCGGAGATCCGGTTCGGATACTCTGCGGCAAAATCCATCGCAAACAGCATATCGTTGCCCTGCACGATGTAAGGGCACCGATCGATTTCCAGATGGTCCAGCACCGCCAGTGTGTCCTGTCGCGTGGTGGCCAGAATGTCATCGTCTTTGCCAATTGAATCACTGCCACCGAAGCCGCTACGTACCGGGCTGACAATCTTGATACCGTGCTGTGCCGCGAGCTCAAGTGCCGCCGGAGGCCAGCGCGCCAGACCGTAGCCCATGTGGCTGAAGATCACCGGTTTGCCATCGAGCGGCCCCTGCACCAGGTATTCCAGATTTCGCCCGTCAGCAAGGCGCAGCCTCTCGAACGGACTGAAGCTACGGTCCTGCCCTTTGGCACTAGCCCCGCTGCCGGTGAAATCACCCGACGCTTGTGCGACGCTTACGCCACCGGCTGGCGTACGCTCGATCATCTCCCGCAGCGACAGGGTGACTCGAATCAATTCAGACTGCGAGTGCGCCCGGGTTTTTGCCAGCACCGACTTTAGTTGCGTGCGAACGGTACCGATCGAGCGATCGCGCTGCCGTGCTATGGTTTTTAATGCCTGGCCCTCGACCAGTGATCGCACGATGTCACGCTCCGCCTCCGACAAGCCAAATACCTCGTGCAGTGTCTGGTCGAGCGCCACCGGCAATCGCAACTCCGTCGACGCCAACAACACGTGCCCCGCCCGACCCGCCACCGCCTGCCAGTCTTCAGCGCCAATCTCCAGCCATCTGACATGCAGTACGATTACCCGCGAATCGGGCTCAACCAATTTTAGATGCAGCAATCTGCTGTCCGGTGATTGGTTGCGCAAAATACGGCGAACGATGAGCAACAGCTGGTCGGTATCATCCTCATCAAAGGGCAGCAGTTCAAGATCGTCACCGGTGCGCAGCGCGAACGCCTTACCTGCGCTTGCGTTCAGCGCCACAACCTTCAAGCTGGCATCGATGATCAGCGCCGCTGTGGACTCATACGAGGCAAGCACCTCCTGCAACGGCGACACCACGGGCTGATCCTCTACGCGATCCAGGAACTTCTCCGCTCTCTCCAGATGCTGCTGAAAGATCGCGCTAAGCGACTCAACGCGGCAAAGTGCCGCGCGCACTCGCTCTACATCCAGCTCCTGAGAACCCAACCGCTCGATAAACGCGTTCAGATTCGCCGGATCAAGAGCGATGTCGTAGATATCATCGATAAATAAGTCATCATCAACTGTGCGGTCGCCTGGCTGCGGCGAACCGGCCGCCGGGTCCTCCATTCCTGCGCTGACCACATCAGCCGCTCC
>CAKZSB010000430.1 GCA_937920585.1 uncultured Granulosicoccaceae bacterium
ATCAATAGCCCACTGGTTACTCAGTTCTATGCTAAACCGCAATTGATCTGGCTGCTGTTCCCGTTGTTACTGTATTGGCTGGGCAGGATATGGATTCTGGCGGGTCGAGGCCTGGTTAACGAGGACCCGCTGATCTTTGCAATGCGCGATAATGCCAGCAGGGCTGTGCTGGTTATAGGTGCGATCGTGGTCTTTCTGGCGGTGTAACCGCCAGGTAACCTGGAACGTGTCTGCCTGCTGCAGACACTTGCAATGTACCTGATGTAGTTAGAGCCTGGCGTCGACTTCGTCAGGTGGTAATACGCACTTTACGTCAAACAAGACATGACCTGGCTTACCCCAGGCTTTAATTGCATCCACTCCCAACTCAACAAACTCGTTATGGGCGACGGCCATAATGATTGCATCGTACTGATTAGCAGCCGGTTCTGTAATGCAATTCACACCGTAGTGCTCGTGCGCCTGTGCATGATCAATCCACGGATCGTAAATATCCACGTTGGCATTGTATTCCTGCAGGGTGTCGATAATATCGATGACGCGGGTGTTGCGCAGATCAGGGCAGTTTTCCTTGAAGGCAAAGCCCAGCACTAGAATTTTTGAGTCCACAACGTGCATCCGCCGCATCGTCATCAACTTGATCACCTTGTTGGCGACATGCTCACCCATACCGTCGTTTATTTCGCGCCCGGCGAGAATTACCCTGGGGTGGTAGCCAATCTCGTCCGCCTTGTGTGTCAGATAGTAGGGATCAACACTGATGCAGTGCCCCCCGACCAAACCTGGACGAAACGGCAAAAAATTCCATTTGGTCCCGGCTGCCTCAAGCACCTCAAGTGTGTCTATCCCCAACCGGTCAAAGATCAGCGCCAATTCGTTGATCAATGCAATATTCAAATCGCGCTGCGTATTTTCGATTACCTTTGCTGCTTCGGCCACTTTGATACTGCTGGCCAAATGAGTGCCGGCATCAATGATCTGCCGATAAAGCGCGTCTACTGCTGCAGCCGCTTCGGGGCTTGAGCCCGAGGTTACCTTGGTGATGTCTGTGAGGCGATGCTTTTTATCTCCCGGGTTGATGCGTTCCGGGCTATACCCAACTTCGAAATCACGATTGAAGACCAAACCCGACAATCGCTCCAGTATGGGCACACAAATCTCTTCTGTGGCACCGGGATAGACTGTTGATTCATAGATGACGATGTCACCCTGTTTCAGCAGCGGTGCGATTGTCTCACTGGCCGACTGCAAAGGCCTGAGATCGGGCTGTTTGTGCTGGTTGACAGGCGTGGGCACGGTGACGATGAAGTAGTTGCAATCCGCCATATCCTGCACTGAAGCGGTGAACTTCAAACCGCCGGCAGCGGCTAACTCGCCAGCGTCCACCTCAAGCGTAGAATCATGTCCGTCGGCGAGTTCGGCAATTCGCCCGGCGTTGATATCGAAACCGATCGTCTCACCAATCTGCCCGAATGCTACCGCTAACGGCAGCCCGACGTAGCCGAGCCCCACCACGGCAATCTTTGGATTTTGTGTCACTTTAATAAGTCCGATTTTCTAGCAAGTTTTCTACGCGAGTTCAACGCGTTTCGATAAGCATGATTTATCGCATATCCAACTCGCCAATTGCTGCGAGTTGGCGCTCGCCTTGCCGAACCCGATTAAGAAGCTAGAAAAAACCTTCTCTTATTGTGATCACGTCGCCAGGCTCTATCGTTTGGGACATGTCGACCTTGTAGCTGCGTTTCTCACCGTCAACCTCCCTGGTGAGAAAGATTTTGCGTCGAGACGCCCGGTCTGTCAGGCCTCCGCCGAGGGTTACTGCTTTGGCAACAGTAAGGCCAGGCTCGTAAGCATAACTGCCAGGTGACTTGACCTCGCCGTCGACGAAGAACGAACGATACTGGCGCACCGTGACGTTCACAGAAGGGTTTCTCAAGTAACCGTCGCGCAACTTTTCGGTGATTATCTGGCTAAGTTGCTCCGGCGTTCTACCTGCCACCTGCACCGCCCCCAGGTACGAATAGTTTATCGTACCCGATTGCGCTACAACCGCCTCCATTGTCAGGTCCGGCTCATCAAATACCTGCACGAAAATTCGATCACCAGCCTCCAGTATGTACTGACTGCTGGCGCTCTGCGCATGGACATTACCAACTGCCAGGAAAATCAACCCGGCAACCATGGCCGACACGACATTCTTGAGTTTTCTAATAATAGAACTTTCGCTCATTTTTTTGCTCACCATTGGCCTGAGTCGCGTCGGGGGAATGACCGCGAACTCCCTTGTTTGTCTGAATGATTTGAGACGGTATTTACCGAACCCCTAACCCTACACGGATCTTGCGACTATCTCCATGAACCACGCCTTAACGGAGTAATGCGAATGGGCCCTCCACTCAAGTTGTACCGGCCCGGGACACCCAAAATTCGACCTGCCCGCTACCTAAGAATCACTCGAAGCCTTTGGGGTCATAACAGCCACAACCCCTAAATAGTGCCGTTCACAGTAATACCAATCACTGTGCGATCAAATTGACGGTCACGACCCACGTTGTCTTGCCCGGTTCTTGAGTCGGATTCGAAAAATGCCCCTACGTCGAGCCAGCGACGGACGTTATAGTTGGCTTCGAAACGAGCTGCAATACTGCGATCGTCTCCGGAGCTACCATCACCCTGATTCGCGGCTGTTATATTTGCCTGGTCGTTGTTTATGGACTCAAAGCGTACTCTGGTGGAGAAAAGATCGGTCCAGAAGTGATTCCAGTCTGCGCTGAGTGTTGTTGACAATCCAACTCCGGTGGTATCAAACTGGCCACGCTCAGTTTGCCGGTTACCACTGAAAACTACCGTTGAGTAGGTTCTTGGGCGCCAGGTTATCGCCAGATCAAAGCCGGTAAAACTCACATCTTCCAGACTATTATCCACGAAGTCCTGACTGACACTGTTCAGACGGATACTACCGGTGGTTATTCCGGAGGTATCGAACTCGAGCCCGGCGAATACCGTGGTGTTATCGCGCTCGGCATTTCCTCCACGTACCTGCGAGAGCCCAATTCCGCCAAATGCCTGCGTGCGCGTCCCTACTCGATAGTAGAGGGCCGCCCGGGGATTGATTCGTCTCTCACTTAGATCAGACAGATTCCTGCCCGGATTGGCTGAATCTTCGTCGAAGTTGCGATCCACATACGCCAGCCTCGCGCGTAACTCACCCTTTGCCCTCGCCGCACCATATGACAGGGACACGCTGGCCGTTGTATCTGTGTACGAATCCGGCTCAACCACTGCTGCCAGTTGGGTAGCGTTTGCGGTGAGGCCCGTTCCCAACGCTTGATTCTGGCGCGCAAAGCTGAGGTCGCCTGTCACTCTGAGCCGCCGATTTATATCAAGATAGGTATTCGCGCTCAACAAATGATCCTGATAACTGGCCTTGTTTAGCGCTGAAGCCCCTTCGGGACAGTCGCCAGCCTCCACCACGCCGTTACTGGCAGAAGGAACAGATCTACAATAACTTGTTGTATATTCGAGATATTCCCCGGCATATCTGAAGCGCAGCCTGTTGTTTCGGTTGCGCACGATATAATCTACCGTGGGCTCGATTCTCAGGAACGGCGATGCTGCAGATCCTGATGAAGAACGGAGTGGATTACTGTCGGTACCCAACTCAACACGCAGGTGAGGTGCAACCGCACCTCCCTCTTCAAGCTGATACTCGCGCGCAGGTACCGCCTGTGCATCCACAGCGACTAAACAAACCGCAAACGTTGCCGCAGCAACGCAGGGCGAATGGCCGATAGCTCTCATCGTGATTCTCGAGTTTTAGTTAGTTCACACTACAGCGGCGGCGAGACTTCTTCGCCGACTAAACTGAGCTTGAGACTAGCATCTGAGACGCGCTGATACTGAAGAGTTTCAATTCTGAAACAGTTTGCGTCGCCTCGCATGAAACCAAATCAGGCCTCTACAACGGCCACCAGGCTTCCGATCTCTTCAGAACTCGCCTCAAGAGTTGTGTTCTGTTCCGGAAAAGCCAAAGCAAAGACTGACTCTCTTACGCGCTCGTCGGCCTCATCGGATACCTGGGCATAAACACGAGTAATCGAAAGCACCAAATCGCCCCAGGCCCGATACTTTTCCCTCGCCCGGACAATCTTTGGGTGAGGGGTTTTCGACGAAGTGTCGTCGATCAACAATTCTTCCGACAGCTTTTCACCCGGCCTCAAGCCGGTGAACTCAATCGCTATATCGCCCTGCGGGTTAGCATCATCTTTGACAGTCAGCCCATGAAGGTAGATGAGTGAACGGGCAATTTTGGTGATTTTTACTGGCTCGCCCATGTCGAGAAGCAAAAGATCACCGTTTTCTGCAAGCGTACCTGCCTGAATCACCAGCTGCGCAGCCTCAGGAATCGACATAAAAAACCGATTGACATCTTTGTGCGTAACCGTAACCGGACCGCCCGATTCGATCTGCTTTTGAAACCGGGGTATGACAGAGCCCGACGATCCGATTACATTGCCGAATCGAACAATGCAGAGTTTAGTACCAGGAGAATCATCCGCCTTGGCCTGCACCACTAACTCAGCGACACGCTTGGTCGCCCCCATCATGCTGGAGGGGCGCACCGCCTTGTCGGTGGATATCAGCACAAAGGTTTCCAATTTACCTGCGATCGCCGCATCTACCGCGGCTTCAGTACCCCTGATGTTGGTTTCAGCGCCTGCACTGGCGTTCTGCTCGATCAGCGGCACATGCTTATACGCCGCGGCATGAAACATCGTTTGCACACCATGGCGCGCGATCACTGAATCGAGCTTGCTCCTATCAGTAACTGACCCCAAAACCGCCGTCAGCGCCAGCGGATTGCCAGCCTCGGCAGCAGCTTCGCGTAACTCCATGTCTATGTGATACAGCGAGGGCTCGCTGATCTCGAAAAGGATTAGTGCGGCAGGTTTGAGCATCGCAATCTGCCGGCATAATTCACTGCCAACTGACCCTCCGGCGCCCGTTACCATGCACACCTTGCCCGTAATGTTTGCCTGCATCAGCTTGGGCTGCGGCGCGATCGGCGGTCGACCGATCAGATCCTCGAGTCGCAGAGTTTTCAAATCTTGGGTGGTCACCCGGTTAGCCAAAAACTCGGCCATCGGGGGCACGCTCTTCACCGAGCAGTTGTAACCCTGCACTTGCTCCAGCATTTCTTTTAGCTGGTGCCCCTCAATTGAGGGTACAGCCAGGAATATTGTCTGCACCCCGGCATCTTTCAATAATTGCCGGGTGTCTTCAGCTCTCGGATCAAGAACCTTCAACTGACCGACAGATCGGCCCTGAATTTCGCGGTTGTCGTCGAGCCAATAAACCGGGTTGTATGTATCGCCAGACCCCAGAAACCTGACCGCATGGCGCCCTAGCGTACCGGCTCCGTACACGGCTACGGGAGCACCCAACTTGTTTCGGGCACCTGAACCGGCCAGCGCACGCCAGCATTGCCGAATACCGGCTACGCCAACCAGCAACACAACGCCGTAGATCAGCCAAAGAGATCTGGGATTGGGCTGAGGCGCCACGATGTACATCAGCGCCATCAAAGCAATTGAAGCACCGAGAACGCCAACAATGAATCGAGGAACCTCGCCCCC
>CAKZSB010000431.1 GCA_937920585.1 uncultured Granulosicoccaceae bacterium
GATCGAGTCACTCGCACGTACAGAAACGTTGCAGCTACTCGCAAACGACGACCAGGCGCCAGACGCCGCGACAGCCCTTGTTGGTGAAATGCAGATTCTGATACCACTGGCTGGCCTGATCGACAAAGAGGCCGAACTGGAGCGCCTGAATCGGGAAATGGCAAAGCTGGAAAAGGAATGCCAGCGTCTGGGCGGCAAATTGGCCAACGAAAAATTCGTCTCCAAAGCACCTGCCGAAGTGGTTGAGAAAGAACAACAGAAACTTGCCGAGGCACAACAGTCGATCACGCAGCTACAACAACAACGCGAGCGAATAGAAAAGCTGTAGCGCGGCAGAGGCGCCGCTATGCAGGCGCCTCCAATTTTTCAGTGCGTTGTGGCAAATTTTTCTGGCTGTTCGCCTTCAGCCATTGATTCATATGGATAACGTAAACCAGGTTATCCCCACGCTTTCGACTGGTATCGCACCCTTGGCTGCAAAGCTGCAGTACTTCATCGGGTGTTTTCAATACCGATTGCTGGTCATGGCACAGCAACGCACCGTGCGAAACCAGCTTGAGCGAGTCGGCGTAACGTACCATTTGAGGTATGACCTGCAGCAATTTGCGGGTAAGAACCAGCGCATCCTGCAAACGGGTCGTACTCAATAGAAACGCAAATTTGCCCTCTCCCAGATAGGCCAACGAACGCTCGCTTTTGTAAACATTTGCCAATGCATTGCGAACAATTTTCAACATGGGTTCGCTGCTGCCAAGGTCCATTCTATCGCCACTGCCGGCCACTATTTCTATATTCAATAACAGAGTTGACTGGCACCCGGATGATGCTGGCAGCTGCATTTGCTCAGCGATGGCCGGCTGCAACTCATGCGGACTCAAAACAGCTTTTCGCGGTTTTGATGGTACGACAGTCACCGCCTCTACAACCGGGGCGGATTCTGGCTCTGGCTCTGGCGGGACTTCAGCAAATGTAAATTGCAGCAATTCTTCCATGCCATCAATGCTGACGGATCGACATTGCCATGACACCTGATGCCCCTCTCCGTTTTTCGCAGACAACTCAAGCTGCTCGTGTTCACCCGACGCCTGCTGCAATTGATCGAGCGACTGACCGGCAATTTCAGCAAAAGCCTTGTCACTCACTGCTCCCAGAATTGCCTGCGCCCCGGCGCTTGCCACGGCCACACCGTCCGTTTGATCCACAATTAACACAGGCTGGTCTATACCATCGAGTACCTGCTGTACGGCTGCAGTTAGATCGGCTGCCACCAGCGGTGTTACTTCGGGATCCTCTACAGGAACTTGTTGCCCGCTTGAAACTGCTGCCAGCGCCACGAGCTGCTGGCACAAGACTGCCGAGCTCTCGCTTTTTTCGAAGCAGGCATCGGCGCCAGCCTCCGCGCTGCGCAACATGGCACTATTGCTGAGCGTATCGGCCAAAACGACCAGGCAGGTGAAATCCGCGAGCGTCTTTAGTTTCGTAATCAATGCATTGCTTTCCGAAAGCAGCTGCTGATCGATTGCGACAAGATTGTATTCATCTTCGTTTAATTTGCGCATCGCTGACTCAACGTCGCCTGCAACGATAGCGGTATGCCCGGCATCACGAGCGGCATTGCGAAGCGCAATGCTGACGCTCGGAGCACTATCGATCAAAAGCAACCGCCACTCACTGCTGGAACGCATTTGCCCGGCGACAGGCACCTGCACAGTCGAATCTGTCGCCCCGCCAGTCAGTAACTGTTCGAACTGCTGATAATCGCGCCACAACAACACACGTGTCGCTGGCCGTTGCCTGGCAATGGCCCGTATTTCCCCGGATATTTGCTGGCAGAGAATAACCACCGGCAAACCGCTGTGATCAACCTGCGTCAGTGTGTCGAGTAATTCACGGGGTGCCTCTGAGTTCTTCGCGGGCCAGCCGAGTACTACGCCAGCGTAGTCTGCATCAAAGGTAGAAAATCTGCCCGACAACGCCGCCTGTGCCTGAGCCGGGTCAGTATGACAATCGGCATCGAGCAACCTGCTTTTGCAGAATTCTCTGAGCACGTGCAGCATAGGGGCTGATTGCTCGACGATCAAAAGCTTGTTTTTATTGTTTTGCACTTGCATAGCATTCAAATTCAATAGTCAAAGACGGCAGTGCCCTGACAGGCAATCCACACAGCAAGCCAGCGCCCGCCTTTACAGTTTGCAACGACAACCTGAGCCGTACCAGTTCGATACGGAAAGAATCCAAAGCTTCTGTGGTTTATATAGGTGTGTTTTCCTGGCAGGGTTGCAAGCAACTGTCACATTCCGACAATCCGGCGTTACCAGCATAGCGCGCGAACTTTATAGACAGATTAGCCGCGCTTTTAGTCGCCGCGACCTGCGCTGCTAGCTCGTCTGCGCTTCCAGCCTGCCCAGAAAAGTCATGGCGTGTTGCCGACTCTCACCACACATCTGCGGAGAAGGCTGTAGTTGCGAGCAAACCAGTGGACGACGCGGGTCATTGAACAGGCCACATTCAAGCGAATCACCAAGATGCAGACACCACTCCCCCGCAGCTTTGCCATTGGGCATTCCGGGCATGGGACTGCTAATCGATGGCGCGATGCAACATGCACCACAACCAGACCGGCATTTCAAATCAAGCCGCTCCGTAACAGCTGAATCACAATCCGACACAGGCGAGCCATCGCTATACCAGGCCGAAGAAAGGATGCACCTGCACTATGTCTCCCGCCTGTATCTCGCCACGCTCGGGTGGCAATACGATCAGGCAATTGGCCTGACACATTGACGACAAGCGCCCTGCACCCTGCTTGCCGGTGAGTTTGACGATGGTCTGACCATCAGCAGCAGTTTCCAGTATCCCTCGCTGATACTCTACCCTGCCCGGAGATTTTCGAATCGCTGTATGACTTTTTGCAGATACTGTCAGTGGTTCCGTTTGCGTCGCCCCCATTAGTCTGAGCAACGCGGGTTTGACGAATTCGTAGAAGGTCACCATCACTGCAACGGGATTGCCGGGCAAGCCGAAAAAATGTGCGTCGCCAACTTGCCCGAATGCGAGCGGTCTGCCGGGGCGCATAGCAAGCTTCCAAAAGCTGACGTCACCCATTTCAGCAAGTGTGTCGCTGACGAAATCAGCTGCACCCGCTGAAACGCCACCAGATGAGATGATCAGATCGGCACAACTGGCTGCCTGTTTGAACGCTTCTCGCGTGGCATCCTGATCATCCGGCACCAGGCCCATATCGATTAACTCAACTCCCATACGTGCCAGCATCGCAAAAAGGGTATGCCGGTTGCTGTCGAACAATTCGCCATCACCGAGGGTTTGCCCGGCGTGAGTTTCCAACGCGCGCAATTCGTCACCGGTACTGAAAAAAGCTACTCGTGGACGCTGCACGACGTTTAGTGTCGAGACACCGAGTGATGCCATCAAACCAACGTGTGCGGGACTTAACAGGGTGCCGGGCGCGATTACTTCTTCTCCGGCAAGAATATCTTCACCCGCTTTGCGCACGTTGCGACCGGCTGGCGTCAGGCCATCAATGGTTACTTCGGTTTCAGATGCGTTGACATGCTCCTGAATAATTACCGTGTCGGTTCCGGCAGGCATCATACCGCCAGTCATGATTCGCACTGCATGACCCGCAGGCAATTGAGCCTGCAGCGGTCGACCCGCCCACACAGTTCCACCGAGCGGCAGGGTACGCTCACCGCTTGCAGGCATATCGGATGCACTGACGGCATAACCGTCCATCGCGCTATTGGTGTATGCCGGTACATTGATTGGTGATAAAACAGGATCGGCACATACGCGATCGAGGCTTTCACGAACCCCGACCCTCTCGTACTTTTTTAATGCCTTTATTCGGTGTGCAAGTTGCGCCCTGGCTGTCGCAACCGGCAACAGTCCATCTTCATTGACATCGTCACAAGAGGGCAGCTTTTCTATTGCCATTAGTTCTTCAGCTCTTGCTCAATCTGAAGCTTCTCCGCCTCGGTATTGATGTTTATAAAGCCGCGAGCATACTCGCTGCAATCGACCTGCAACAGGTCGTGCGTTTCAAACCAGCGATCAATCTTGCGCTCACCTCGCTGCAGATACTCCCGCAAATTGGCGAGTAGTTCGACTTTAATCAGACTGAATACCGGTTGATTTCTTTTACCGTCGTGCGCCATTCCGATCTGCGCACCGGCATCGTTCACGTGGCGCCACAGGTGGGGCAGCAATTGGGTCGGTTGCAACGGCGAATCACACGGACACGTATACAGCCAGTTTGTCTGCACTGCCGACATCGCTGCCTCGACACCTGCCAGTGGCCCCTGATAACCTTCGATGCTGTCGGAGATCACTCTGGTACCAAAATCCTGATAGCGCTCCTGATTCCGATTGGCATTGATGAGTATAGTCGTTACGTTTACCGATAACACATCGACCACATAACGTACCATCGGCTGGCCAGCCAGCTCGACAAGCCCTTTGTCGACGCCGTCCATGCGACGCCCCATGCCACCGGCAAGCACGACTGCACTGACCTCGGTGGCCAGACTCACACGATCAACCCGGGTTGGGAAAAGTAGTTGTCCAGAAACTGTTCAAACGAGATGTCATCAGCGGCTTCAATCTCTGTTTGTCTGGCAAGCGACCGGGCAACCTGCTCATGGTGTTGCGCCTGCTGTTCCGGGCTCAGCGGGTTCTGCCGAAAGTACTCCTGATGTTGCTTCGACATCCGCAACCCGAAATAGAAAAAATCTTCGTCACTGCCGCGCAGTTCATCGAGCATTTGACCCGACGGTGTTTTGGCGGGATCGTGTATCTTTTCCAGTTGCGCGGTTAACGAGCTACAGTAACGCCGCTGCTGTCCCGGCTGGTCCAGCAAATCGCACAAGTCACCGATGACATCGAGAATCTCCGAGCCCCACTCACGCAGCGACACCGACGAATCGCCCCGCTCAAGCTGCAAATCGGGCTTGCGCCCGTTGTGTGCTACCGACAGCAAGTTGCGTCTGAACTGAGCCTGATCTTCAATCGTGAGCGGCGGGCTTTCCTCCAACATGCAAAAGAGCAGAAATGATTCTACAAATCGAAGTTGTTCATCACTGATGCCAAGTGGGTGATAGGCGTTGACATCGAGCGATCGAAGCTCGACATAGCGCACCCCTCGTTTGGACAGGGCAATGGACGGCATTTCCATTTCGCGAGTGATCTGCTTGGGTCGCACGGAGCTGTAGTACTCATTCTCGATTTGCAACAACCTGCTGTTTAACTGCTGCCATTCCCCTGATTTGTCGTGCAGACCCATCGCCCGATAGCGTTCCGACGGTGTCGTAATCGCCGTTTGCAAAAATCGCACGTAACCGTCCAGCGAGTTGTAGTCAGCGGCGCGATTGGCGGTGTCGTCGCTGTTATTCTGATATCCCACCTCGCCCATACGCAAACAAGTGGCGTAGGGTTCAAACCAGGTGTTCTTACCCAGCTTTGACATCCGCTCGGGAGCCCCTCGCTCGCCGAAAAAAGTGCCACATACGGCGGGCGACGCGCCAAACAGATAGGGAATAAGCCAGCCATATCGCAGTATGTTGCGCGACAGCGCAAAATACTGGCTCGACACATAGTCTTCATCTGCGGTGGCGATACCATCAACTTCTGCCAGCAACTCCCAGAAGCTGTCGGGGTAGGAATAGTTGTAGTGCACACCGGCAATAGCCTGCATTGTCCTGCCGTAGCGCAACGCCAGTCCACGCCGGTAAACCTGTTTCATCATGCCTACATTAGAAGTACCGTACTGGCCAATCGGTACATCACAATCACTGCTGAGACCGCATGGCATGCTGGTTGCCCAGAGGAGTTCATCTGCCGGCAGTTGTGAATAGACAAATGCCTGTGTCCGGCTTAGAAAATCGAGCGTTTGCGCCATATCATCGAACGGCGGTGTAACAATCTCCAGCAACGCCTCGGAGAAGTCTGTTGTGATCGACGGATGGGTCAGTGCGGCGCCAAGTGCCGGTGGATGAGGTTTGAGCGACAAGGTGCCTTGCGCACTAACCCGAAGACACTCCTTTTCCAAACCAATTTTGCGTCCACGCAAAGGTGCCGACGAGCTTTTTGCGTAGATACGTTCCAGCCGACGACGTGCGATGCTATACAAGAGGCGATTTCTCCGGGGGCACATCGACAGCCACAGACGGGCTCGTCCTGTTTTGAATCATGGCAGGTTGTCGTTCCAGTCTGGCGCGCGCACCTGCACGGCTCGACAACCCTGGTGGAAAATTGCGAACGAGAATTATAATGCCCGCACGCCGTAATTATACGCCTATTGCCTGAAATGATGAACGCGACCAGCCAACCGCTCAAGCTGCACACCAAAACCCGGGGAAACGGGCCGAATCTGGTCATTTTGCACGGCTTGTTCGGCGACCACCAGAACTGGAGCAGTCAGGCGCAGATATTGGCCGAGCATTTCACTGTGCATACCATGGATATGCGCAATCATGGTCGCTCGCCCCACAGTAGCGCGATGAACTATCCGCTGATGGCAGCCGATGTCGCCCACACCTGTGCGCAACTGCAGATAGACACAGCCCATATGATCGGACATTCGATGGGTGGAAAAGTCGCGATGCAAATGAGTGTCAACATGCCCGAACTGATTGATCGACTCGTCGTTGTCGATATTGCACCACGCCAGTATCCGCGGCATCACAGCGATGTTCTGGCAGGCTTGCGCCTGCTGCATGACAATCCCCCCGCGAGCCGCGGCGACGCAGACAAAACCCTGGCAACACAGGTTGAGGATGCAGGTATACGCGCCTTCCTGCTGAAAAACCTGCAGCGCACTGAAAGCGGATTTGAGCTGCGAATCAACCTCGATGCCATTGAGAATAGCTACCTGGATATTGCCGCAGAAGTCCCGGCAAGCGTTGCTTTCACGAATCCTGTTTTGTTTATCAAGGGCGAGCTGTCCAACTACCTGCAAACCAGTGACCGCGACGCTCTGATGGCGCGCTTTCCCAACGTGGGGCTGAAGGTTATCGGTGGCGCAGGGCACTGGCCGCATGCCGAGAAACCCACAACGGTCAGCAAAATCCTGATGGACTTTTTAACGTCCTGATCCATCGCGGTCAGTCGACACCCGACGCCAGCAATTCCAGCGCCTGTTCGTGCAAAGCGGCGGATCCGGCAGCGATCACCTGCCCCCCGTTTGCCGCACTGCCGCCGCCCCAGTTGCTGATTACCCCGCCGGCGCCGCGCACGATCGGTATCAACGCCTGAATGTCATAGGGTTCCAGGTCTGCCTCGATCACGAGATCAATATGCCCGCGTGCCAGCATCATGTAGGCATAGCAATCGCCGCCAAAGCGAGCCATTCGCACAGCCGACTGAACGCGGGCAAACGCTTTTTGTTCAGCCGCTGTGCCGAACATGGACGGATCGGTTGTCATCATGATCGCATCTGCCAGCGATTCGCAGGCGCGCGTGTGCAGCGGCAGTTCACCATCGGATTGAACGCAAACACTACCATCCGGGCCGCCGAGATAGCGCTCGCCCAGATAGGGCTGATCCGCCAACCCAAGCACTGGCTCTCCACGTTCTGCCAGGGCGATCAGGGTACCCCACAGGGGCAGGCCGCTAATGAACGCGCGGGTGCCGTCGATCGGATCGATTACCCAGCAAAACTCCCCGTCCCGAAGGCTGCTGCCTGACTCCTCGCCGAGGAAACCATGCTCGGGCCACGTCGCTGTGATCTTCTCCCGCATCACGGCCTCAGCCTGCTGATCGGCAAGCGTAACCGGATCAAAACCTGCGTCGCCCTGCTTGTTGGCGACAGACAACGGCTGGCGAAAGCCTGCCATGGTTTCGACCGCCGCCAGATCGGCCAGTTCACGCGCGAACGCCATCAGCGGCGGCAACCGCGAATCACTGTTACAAAGCGGATTTGTCATCAATTCATGTCCGGTGTGTGGAGCGCTGGCGAATTATGCCAATGCTGGCAAATTCGACAAAATTTTGTGCAATACTGGCACTATCCCTGCCCTGACTCACCCGTTTTAATCTGGACAACGGAACCATGCACCAACCGTCACCCCGCACCGCAACAATGGCAAGCCTCGCCGGATTCCTGCTCGCCGTCGCCGCGATGGTCTTTGCTGTCGGGTATCTGCAAATGGTTGAGTACCTGGATCCCTGCCCGCTGTGCATCCTCGCGCGCGGTGTCGTCATCGGCCTTGGCGCTGTATTTTTGTTGTTTCTGATTCACCGTCCCGGCGTCGTTGGCCGGCGAATCTACGCCACACTCGCCAGCCTGCTCGCACTCACCGGCATGGGCATCACTGCACGCCATGTATGGCTGCAGAACCTGCCACCGGATCAGGTTCCCGATTGCGGTGCCGGATTCTGGTACAGCCTGGACACCATGCCGATGAACCAGTTCCTGGATACTATTTTCAACGGATCGGGCGAATGTGCGGATATTAAGTGGCAATTTATTGGGCTGTCGATCCCGCAACTAACGTTCATCCTGTTCGCCGTCTTTCTGCTGGTATCACTATTCCTTTTCTTTTGCAAATCTCGATAGATCCATAAGCGTCGTGAATTAGAAGTCAGGGACAACGCATGTAACGCTTTGCGATGCTGGTTTTTGGTCGTTAGCGCGTTACAATCAAGGTTCGCACAGTAAACCGGATACACTCATTCCCGGACGTTCCGGAAGCTCTGAACTATGGCTGACTCACTTCGCGAGCAATTAATCGCTGCCGGACTCGCGCCGCCGGTTGAAGAAAAAAAGAAACGTCCGAATCGTAGTCCGGACAAGCGCAAACGACCGCCCGCGGGCAAGCCAGCGGCAAAAAACCGTGGTAAAAACGCGGGCGCGCGCCAGCCGAAAAAATCAGCTGCATCAGCCGATTCAGAGAAAGCGGCTGCCGAAGAGATCGAGGCCCGGAAAAAACTCAAGGCGCAGATCAAAACCATCATCGAAGCCGCCAGAATTGAAAAGTGGCAGGGCGATGTGCCCTATCGTTATCAGGTGGGAACCAAACTGCGCGAACTGTACGTAACCGAAGACCTGCAAAAGCAACTGGCCGCACGCGAAATGGCCATCACACGTCTGAACGGATCAACCTATATCGTGCCGGCAGCCACTGCCACGGAAATCGTTGCGCTAAATCCACTCTGGACGGTATTCAACTGCGATCAGGAAACGACGGCAAAGCAAGACAAGGACGACGGCGACTACAGCCAGTTCGAAGTACCAGACGATATCACCTGGTAGGCAATGACCGGCCCGACGTTCCTGTGGCACGACTACGAGACTTTCGGTAGAGACCCGCTGCGCGATCGGATAGTGCAATACGCCGCTATCAGAACAGACGAGCATTTGGAGGAAGTAGACGATCGCACGATGCTCTATTGCCGTCAGTCCGCCGACTACCTGCCCGACCCCGGCGCATGCCTCGTCCACGGCGTAACGCCGCAACAAGCCAATCAGAAAGGCATGCCGGAGTGGCAGTTCGCCAGTGCAGTACATCGGCAAATGAGCACTCAGGGCACCTGCTCGCTGGGCTACAACACCATCCGCTTCGATGATGAATTTACCCGCCAGTTGCTGTTCAGAAATTTGTTCGATCCCTACGCGCGCGAATGGCAACACGGCAACTCCCGTTGGGATTTGATCGACGTTGTACGCCTGGCTCGCGCCCTGCGACCCGAAGGTATCGAATGGCCGACCCTCGCTGACGGCACGCCCAGCAACAGGCTGGAACACCTGACCGATGCAAACGGCATCTCCCACGCCGATGCGCACGATGCGCTGGCGGATGTTGCCGCGACCATCGCGGTCGCCAAACTGCTTCGCAAGGCGCAGCCAAAACTTTTTGCCTTCGCTTTTCAGAATCGTCGCAAAACGAAGGTGCAGCAATGGCTAAACAATCCCGACAGGCCGGCGCTATTGCATGTTTCCGGCATGTACAGCAACAAGCTGGGCAATTTGTCGATTGTGGTACCACTGTGTCCGCACCCGACAAACGCCAATGGCATGCTGGTTTACGACTTGCGATTCGATCCTGCGGAACTTTTATCCAGCGACTGGGAAACGATCGCCGAGCGACTCTACACGCCAAAAGCCGAGCTGCCCGAGGGCGTAGAGCGCATCGCAATCAAAACGATTCACAGCAATCGCGCGCCGGTTGTCGCCCCGATGCAAACGCTCACACAATCCGCAGCACGGCTGTGGCAACTGGATGTCAACCAGGCACTGCGCTATCGGGAAATGATTGTCCGCGCACCGGACCTGGCCGAAAAAATGGCCAAAGTTTTTGCCAGCCGGAAGTTCCCGCCCAGCCGGGATCCCGATCTATCGCTCTATGGTGGCGCATTCGCAAGCGAGGCCGACCGCACCCAGATGCGCTATGTGCAACATCAACTGGACAACCGCACCGAGCAACCTGAGGCGAACTTCGACGATCCGCGCTGGCAAACCCTGCTGGATCGGCTGATTTATCGAAATCACCCCGAATCACTCGATCGCGAACAGCGTGGCGCGTGGCGGCAACTGTGCAAAGCGCGGGTAATCGATGGCGACGAGGGATTTCGAACGATTGAGCAGTACAACCGTATTCTCGACGACATGGCCACCACCACCGATCCGGCAGTACTGCAGTCGCTGCGCGATTATGGCCAGACGATTGCCATGCAGGCGACCGCCAGCTGACAGAAAACGGCAGATCCTGTGATCTGTATCTGTTTTCGCCGACGCCGCACCGTGCGCAGCCAGTGTTTCATGACGCCTGTACAGGCAAAGGCAAGCATGCCAGAGTAAATTGTCTCGCTCGTCGAGCTGATTACCATTTGCCGACCGCGGTCTAAATGACGTGACTGATGACCTCCGACCGCGGTACATTTGCGGTAACGAGCCAGAAATTTATGAAACACAAGTCGCAGATCGTTCTATTTCAATCGCCGCCAGAGGCCTGCAGCTATCTGGATAACAGGGTCGCTCGCAACGTCTACGCAGACCCGTTCCGCATGCCCACAATGGACATGTACAACGCGCTGATTCAAAAAGGTTTTCGCCGCAGCGGCCATCATATCTATCGGCCCCATTGCGACAACTGCAGCGCCTGTGTGTCAGTGCGAATTCCGGTTGAACAGTACAAGCCCAACCGCACCCAGAGACGCGCCTGGAAAGCCAATTCAGACCTTGCGCGATTCGTCGCCGACTCGCGCTACACCAATGAGTACTTTACGCTTTACAAGAAGTACCTCAGCGGTCGCCACCCGGATGCCGGGATGGATAATCCGGAAAAACAGGATTTCGAGCGTTTCCTGATCAGCGACTGGTGTGAGACCGTATTTTGCGAGTTGCGACAGGATGACAAACTACTGTGTGTGGCGGTTACCGATATCGTCAACACCGGGCTGTCGTCGGTATACACGTACTTCGATCCCGATCTGCCGCAACGCAGCCTGGGCACGGCAGCGATCATGATGCAAATTGAATTGGCGCGCACCATGAAGTTGCCTTATGTCTATCTGGGTTACTGGATCGAGGCGAGCGAGAAAATGAAGTACAAATCAACCTTCTCGCTGCAGGAAAAATTCATCAACGATCGCTGGGTCTAATCCTGGAACAACTGTTCTTCGATCGCGCGCGTTGCGCTGACCACTTCTCCACTCGCTGCATCCCGACTTTTAATATTGCCAGAGCACTACGACTGATCCTTGCGGGCCGGCAAAATTTCATCCAGCGGCATAAACGGATCGACAGGATCATTCACCGGGCTGTCCGCTTGCGCATCATCGCGCTTCTGGAACAACTCCAGATAAACATCATAGAATCCGTCCGGGCTGAGGGTCGATGTTTTACGCAGCTCCAAAAACAACTTTTCAGCATCCGCCAACTGTCCACCATGCATGAATTGCATCGCTTTGCGATGGAGTTGCAGTTCCCGGTGTGTGTCCGGGGATGCTTTGGCTTGATGGCAGATAGGATCGAAGATACGCACTTGACGGCGCCGACCTTTCAGCTTGATCCAGTTGATACTCCTGAAAAGGTAATCAGGCACACGCTCAGTCACTAAATCGTTGACGATCAGCGGTGTATTGAACTTGCGCGTCTCGCGCTGCAGGCGATCCGCGATATTGACTGCATCGCCTACCACGGTGTAAGTCATGCGATTCTCGGCGCCGAGATTGCCCACATTGGCCTGACCTGTCGCGATGCCGATGCCAATACGAATGGCTGGAAGCCCATCCCTTACGACTTGCGCCGAGAGCGCTTCGATGGCGTCGAGAATTTCAACGCCGGCGGCCAGCGCGTCCTGTGCATGCGTATCACTGTGACCAGGCGCACCCCAGAATGCCATGACGCTATCGCCCATGTACTTGTCTACGGTGCCACCGTGCTGCTCGACAATATCGCTGACGACGGAAAAATACTGATTGAGCCAAGCCGGCAATTGTTCAGGTTCGAGGCGTTCGGTGATCTGCGTAAACTGGTGCATGTCGCAAAACATGATCGTCAACTCACGCAATTCACCCTTTGCATCGAGCGCTTCGGGATTTCGATAGTAATGGTCTGTCAGCTGGGCGGGCGCGTATTTTTGCACCGCCGCATGCACCATCCGCCTGCCTCGCCATGACTCGATTAATCTGAGTGTGAGATAGCCCATCCAGATCGCAAGCAACCAGCCAAGGCATACGCCCACGCGCAGATCACCGGCTTGCGGCACCAGAGCGATGTGCCACGCCAGCAGCAGGGCGCCCGCGGCAACAACCACAGCTCCGGCCCGTGCGATAGTCCAGGTGGGGATGAAAATACAGACCAGCAACAATATCGCCTGCGCGACCCAGCTATGCGCACTGCGTTCAAACAGATTCGAGATCCGCTCCAGGCCAGCGCCGTAGCGCACTACAAGCTGGCCGGCCCCCTCGGGCTGATCGCCGTGGTGACTGACATCGAGCGACAGCACGCCGGTGGACAACAGCATGGCGCAAAGATACAAAGCCAGCAATGCGAGCAATGCGGTGCGATATTTGATGAAGTAGTGCGCCTGATTGGACAAATTCGTCCTGCCGACCGATTCGAAAATGACGAGCGAGTCGTCAGACCAAAGTACCTGTAGGAGCGTAGTAGCTCAGACCAATTTCACCACTCAAAGTGCATTTGGGTTTTGGTCTGAGGCGATCAGGAGGGCAGCACTGCCGCACGGAAAAGGCGGCGCGCCCGCTGCCAGTCAAAGGCCGGCCCGGGATCGGTTTTTCTGCCAGGGGCGATTTCCTCGTGACCCACGATACGTTCGACGCCAAGACTCGGATATCGATGGATCAGCTGCTTCACAACCCGCGCCAGCACCAGATACTGCTGCTCACTGTAGGGATCGTGGTCAGTCCCCTCCAGCTCAATGCCAATCGAGAAATCATTGCATCGCTCTCGGCCAAGGTAGCTTGATACACCGGCGTGCCAGGCGCGTTTATCGAAACCGACGAACTGGGTGACCTGCCCCAGCCTGTCGATCAGCAGATGGGCAGAGACACGCAGATCGGCGATTTGGGCAAAATAGGGGTGCTCCTCGGGATTGAGTTGATTGCAGAACAGTTCATCAATATGGCACCCGCCAAACTGCCCCGGCGGCAGGCTGATGTTGTGGACAACGATCGTGTCGATGGCGATGCCATCAGGACGCTCGTCGAAATTGGCCGATTCGCAACGCCGGGCATCCGCTAACCAATGCAAGCCTGTATCAATTTCAAGTACCATATCGCGATGCTTTGCTCTGCTGCCGGCAACCACAACGCGACATAGTGACGGGCACGCACCCGGGTCGCCATGACAAGTTTGCCAGCATCGTCGAAGCCGGCTTCTGGCCGCTATCTGCCTCCACGAACTCTATGCGAATTATATGAACGACGTCGTCTCCCGCTGTATCGAACTGGCCAAGCAACACAAGCGCCGTGTCGTGCTGCCCGAGGGCGACGATCCACGGGTACGCGAAGCGGCAGTAATTCTCAGCACCCGGCAGATTGCCGATCCAATTTTACTGGGCAACGCACAAGACATAACCACCGCCCTGCAGGATGCAGGCACAGAACCCGGCAGCATTGCCGTTCTCGATAGCCGCACCCTGCAGGATGACGCTGCGCTGCAAACCGCACTGATTGGCAAGCGACCACGAATCCGCGCCAATAATATTGATCAGTATCTGGAACAGCCGGTCTATCAAAGCGTTGCCATGCTGCATGCCAACAACGCCGACGCGATGGTCGCAGGTGCGGTGCTCGCCACAGCCAAAGTGATGGAAGCTTCGTTTGCCGTTGGTCCGCAACCCGGTATCAAAACGCTTTCCAGCTTTTTTCTGATGGCGCTGCCAAATCCGGCACAGTCCATTGCGAACACGCTGTTTTTCGCCGACTGCGCCCTCAACATCGAGCCAGACGCCGAACAATTGGCTGAGATCGCGATTGTCTCCGCCGCCAGCGCTGAAAAGCTGATGGGCTGCCAGCCAAAGGTGGCCATGTTGTCGTTCTCCACCTACGGTAGCGCGAAACACGCGTCGGTACGCAAGGTTGCGCGCGCCGTTGATATCGTTCGCGAGCGCGCCCCCCACATCGATATCGACGGTGAGATGCAGGTCGACGCAGCATTATCACCGCGAGTGGCAAAAACCAAACTCGCAGAACCGGGGCCGGTAGCGGGACAGGCGAACGTGTTGATTTTCCCCGATCTGAACGCCGGCAACATTGCCTATAAGATTGTCCAGTACTGCGGCGGTGCGCAAGCGACAGGCCCGATCCTGCAGGGTTTCGACAAGCCGGTTTGCGATTTATCGCGCGGCGCGACGGTGGACGATATCGTCGCCGCTGCAGCAGTGACTATTGCCCTGGCAAGCTAGCAACCAATCGCTGCAGGCGGGACAGCTGCGATTTTTTCGGGCGCCACATGAAAAGTTGACCAACAGTCGCCGGATGCCTTCCGGTCAATTCGAACCATCTTTTGCAAATCAACAACGCCTGCGCACCCGCGCTACTGAAGACAATCACTACCCGACTAACACACCAATCGCAATCGGTGCGTTTTGTGTATACGAAGCGCCCGACCGACAAATTTTCTGCCAGCTTGATTTAGCACCAGTCGGGCATAAAATTATTAAAGATTGCAGCAGCTGGCCTCCTCGTTGCAGTCTGCCCCAACGAGCGCGCTTGTACTGGTTCGGTTTCCAATCACAAAAATAAAGGTTTGGATCGCACACTGCCCATGAGTAAAGACAATCCCGAAGTTCTGGAAAGCGGTGACAGCACCAGCACCGGACTGATCTTGCCGGGCCACGCCCTGCCGGACAAAATGTTCGTCCTGCCAGTCTACGAGCGACCGTTTTTCCCGGCGCAGATTCAGCCGCTGGTTGTCGATAAGGAACACTGGATCAGCACGTTCGAGAATCTGCGCGAAAACAACCAGCACGTCGTCGGTCTGATCCATGTTCGCGACACCAACAACCAGGTGCCGGGGCCCGCTGATTTCTCGGCGACCGGCTGCGTCGTAAGAATGCACAACGTCGTGGAACAGGAATCGAGCATTCAGTTCATCGCTCAAGGCCTGCAACGCTTCAAGGTCGCCAAGTGGTTGCATCGCTCTCCGCCATTTGCGGCCAGAATATCCTTCCCCAAGGAGCCCGATGCGGACCGCGATGAGATCAAGGCCTACGCCATGGCACTGATTCAGGCAATAAAAGAGCTGGTACCGCTGAACCCGCTGTACAACGAGGAACTGAAGAATTTCCTCAATCATTTTAATTTGAATGAACCATCGCCACTGGCCGATTTTGCTGCAGCCATTACCACCGCACCCGGCGAAGACCTGCAAGATGTACTCGATACAGTGCCAATATTGCGGCGTATGGAAAAAGTGCTCCTGCTCTTACGCAAAGAAATAGACATGGCGCGGCTGCAGGGCGAGATTCGCGAAGAGGTTGAAAGCAAAATTCACAAAAACCAGCGCGACTTCTTCCTCAAGGAACAACTCAAGGTCATTCAGCGCGAACTCGGCATCGCCAAAGATGATCGAACGGCAGACGTTGAGGAATTCAAGGGACGCATGGAAGCACGCAACCCGCCTGAGCCAGTTGTAAAACGATTCGACGAGGAATTGCGCAAGCTCGCCATGCTCGAAACCGGCTCGCCGGAATACGGCGTTACTCGCAACTATCTCGACTGGATAAGCTCGGTTCCCTGGGGCGTTCAGTCCGAAGACAAACTCGACATCACCGCCGCACGAACGATTCTGGATAAGGATCACGCAGGCCTGGACGACGTTAAAGATCGAATCCTCGAATTTCTGGCACTCGGCTCCTATCGCGGCGAAATTTCCGGTTCGATTTTATTACTGGTCGGGCCACCTGGCGTCGGCAAGACTTCAATCGGCAAATCGATCGCCGACTCACTGGGTCGCAAGTTCTTTCGTTTCAGTTTAGGCGGGATGCGCGATGAGGCTGAAATCAAAGGCCATCGACGCACCTACATTGGCGCGATGCCGGGCAAGCTGGTACAGGCACTAAAAGACGTCGACGTTGAAAACCCGGTCATCATGCTCGATGAAGTGGACAAAATAGGCGCATCATTTCACGGCGATCCCGCTTCTGCCCTGCTCGAAGTACTCGATCCCGAACAGAACGCCGAGTTCCTGGATCACTACCTCGACCTGCGACTCGATTTATCCAACGTGCTTTTTGTTTGTACGGCAAACCAGATGGATACCATTCCCCGGCCACTGCTCGACCGCATGGACGACATTCGCCTCGCCGGTTACCTGCCGGGCGAAAAGCTCAAGATCGCAAGCCAGCATCTATGGCCCAGATTGCTAAAGCGGAACAAGGTGACTGCCAGCAAAGTAGCCCTGTCTCAGTCGGCAATGAAGGCATTGATAGAAGGTTACGCACGCGAAGCCGGTGTCAGAAACCTTGAAAAACTACTGGCAAAAATTCTACGCAAGTCTGTGGTAAAACTGCTGGAAGGCGACAAGAAGGTTTCGATCACCGGCAAGAACCTGGCAGATTTCGTTGGCCAGCCAATCTTTCGCAAGGAGCGCCAGCTGCAGGGTGTGGGCGTGGTGACAGGCCTTGCCTGGACTGCAATGGGTGGCGCTACCCTGCCGATTGAAGCCAGTATCGTCAATCAGTCCAAAGCGGGTTTCAAACTCACCGGCAACCTCGGTGACGTCATGAAAGAGTCAGCCGAGATTGCCTACAGCTACATCACATCCCATCTGGATAACTACAAAGCTCAACGCCCCATCGACAAGGATGCCTTCATTCATTTGCATGTGCCCGAAGGCGCCACACCAAAAGACGGCCCCAGCGCCGGTGTAACTATGGCCACGGCTTTGTTGTCGCTCGCGTTAAACAAGAAAGTCAGCGCGACGATTGCCATGACCGGCGAGCTTACGCTCACAGGCCAGGTACTTCCGGTAGGTGGTATCAAGGAAAAACTAATCGCCTCGAAACGGCTGGGTATCAAGACCGTTATTCTGCCAGCCGATAACGAGCGCGACTTTGTCGACCTGCCGGAACAGGTAACCGACAAACTCAACGTTCACTTTGCCAGCAGTTTCAGCGATGTCAGCAAAGTGGTATTCAACCAATAGCAGTCAGGCTGCGAAAAGACCTGTCTGTTTTTTGGCGGTAACGCCAGGCTGTGATGCCTGGCGTGCCAGCAGTTCCCAGGGATAGGGGCTTGCCAGCCCTTGCATACCATCCAGAACATTTGAAGCCAGCTTGCTGTGCCCCATTTGTTGCAGAGCACAGGCGTAAAGATTGGCCGCTATCTGGCTCGACCAGCCGCCAGGTTGTTCGCTGCACGATTCAAGTTTCGCGTACAGGCGTGCGAGATCGTCACTGACGCTATCATCTTTGTCCACACCATAAGCCGAGTAGAGTAGCTGGCACTCCACATGGGCTACCAGTCGTGCAAAAGACAGCGTAATTTCGTTTTCATCTCGTGCACCCACGGCAGACTCAACCGTTTCGATAAACTCATTGGCGGACTGGCCATCATTGATCAGGTGTCTGCCAGCAGCCAGCACGACATGAAAGTGGTGTATGTCGACCTGAAGTGTGTCGATCAGGCTGGCGACGATGTATTTCTTATCCAGATCTATGTAGACCTTCGCGATCAGCGTACCGCACAATGCCTCGGCGTCCTGTGGGTTGATCTCGAGCGCGCGCCTGAAGCTTGTGAATGCGGTGGCAATTGCCTGAGTACAATTTTCGTCAGCCGCTTTACCGGTTTTCAATCCCAGGCGTTTGGCTTTGCATAACTGCACATGCCCCATCAGCACGTGTGCATCAGCGTTGTCTGGAAGCTGTTCTACCAGATCAGTCATGGCTCGCTCGCTAACGCTGCTGTAGTTCAGGTTTACGTAAAACGCTTGCCGCTGGCTCGCCGACATACCGTTCAGCCGATCCAGTAGTGTTCCCCATTCACGCCGATTGATCAGTTGAATCGCAAACATGCTGTCGCGTGGCTGTACGGCAAAATCGTGGGTCAACCGACTGCAGAAATTACGCTCGGCTGAAAACTCCGGAATATCATCGGGCTCATCACTCACGTCCTCCAGATCGAGATAACACTCGACGGCTCGCAAACACGCCAGTGAGAGACACAGCGCAACCAGCGCTTCAGCGCCGGGAACTACCAGCTTTGCACCAAACAAAAGTCCCCAGAAACCCAGAAATACCGCAGCGAACAACATGGTGGGCAGTTGGGCTTTACGGGCGTAGAGATGCACCAGCAACAAACAAGGTACAACGATCAGGTAGATCATGCAGTCCCTCGGCAGACTCGAAATCCGCACGGTTTAAGAGCTGCCGGAGACTACAGACTATTGATCGAAGGGACTGTGATTTACCGTCAGATTCACTTTAAAAGGGTGTGTCAGACATTTGTCGTTGAGACGAGCAACTCACTCTCACTGTTTTGTGAGATGGAACCGGCCTGCAAGCCGAACTGGTACAGATTATAAATTGCGAACTGAATCCCGAAAATGATAGACGCCGTCCAAAGATGCAGCGGCTGGGCCGCAGCCGGCATATGCAGGCGGTCCATTGTCACACCCAGCAGAATGGTGGAAACCAGAACAACGGCAAGCACCAGCGCCAGTTTTCTCAGCAATTGACCGGGGGCGAGGGTTTTCCAAAGCTGCCACACCAGCCATAGGTTAGTGAAAAGAATGATCGACGAAAACGACCGGTGGACCAGGAAAATCGGTGGCAGCCGTTCTACCCACTGATTGCGTGTATCCGCCTCGAGCGTGCGTGCAATGATATCGATCGCCTCGCGCACCTGTGTGCCCATAACCATTTGCAACAGAATCATCGCCATTGCCGCAATCAATACCATCCTGAATCGGGGTGAAAGATTGTGCAATCCCTGGGACGAGGCCACCGCACGTTGCGATCGCACCAGGCCGTAGATCAGCAGCGCAACAATAAACTGCGCCATCAGCATGTGCAGCGTGATCATGCCTGGCTGCAGATTACTGGCAACCACACGAGACCCGAGCCAGCCCTGAAACGCCACCGCAACAAAAGCCCCGATCGCGACCACTGAAACTGTTCGGTCAATGCGCCAGTAACGACGCGACGCGACCATGGTGGCGAATATAAACAAACCAATCGTCACACCCAGCAACCGATTGAGGTACTCGATCCATGTCTTGGTGGGATTGAATCGCGTCTGTGCGTAACCGCGATCAGCATAGATCTGCTGGTAGTCGGCCGGTAGTTGCTGCTCGGAGACGGGTGGAATCCAGCGACCGAAACAGGTCGGCCAGTCGGGACAACCCATGCCCGCCCCCGAAGCGCGCACCGCACCGCCCACCAGGATCAGCAAATAGACGAATAGTACGGTGGCGAGCGCCAGCGATCGAAATCTGGCAATTTCAGCGCTATTCATTGACTCGTTGCTCAAAGGTAAACCCGACATTTTAGCTCTCATTTGAAGCCGTTGGGGAAAGAAGATCGGTGCGGCCTCCAGCGGGGGTTCCGTTGGCGCCTATCCGAAACAGGCCACCCGAGGATTGCTTACACGTCAACACCAGCCTCGCATGACAGTCATATCTGTACACCATCACAACCTTCGGCGCACCGTCCTGCAGAGCGCGCAATTTGTCCTATAGTTACCTTGCGATTCGGTGCCAAAGAGACAGCAAAAACCTTGCTCCTGGCTGGCTCAACATTTGCGTCCACAAGTTACAAGCATATGATTTCCAAAGAAAAGAACAAGAGGACGGTTGAGCAAATTCAATCACTTATGCCGATGAAATCCCAGCTACCCGAATTCAACCTGAAACCGTCGGAAACCCATCCGGAAAACTCGATTGTCGACCGCGGTTTCAGCTTCCATCACCAATTGCTCGAAACCGGCTTCATTTACTCGCACGAGATCAAGGTGGACAACGCTGCGGGGCAAAGCAAGTCCACCAGTATTGTGGCGTATCTGAATGTGACCAGCGGCTCCTACGCACTGCTGACTGATCTTTTCCATGATCGCCCAAAGATAATCTTCACCAACTACTATGCCCAGGGCCATCGGCTGGCGACAGCCGAAACTGCCGGCGATCTTGTACTGTCTGGTTCACAGTTCGCGCCAATGTCTGAGCTTCACGTGCTGGAAACCGGCGAGCTATCCGTCGACGCCCAGTGGAAGAAGCATCAGAAACAAGCCTCAACCCTGTTTCCGGAACAGCACAGCCTGTTGCTAAAGCCCGATCAGCACCTGCTGGTGGAACGTGGATTCTACCTGCGTTACCTGAAGTATCTGCTCGACTGCGGTGCTCTCGATATGGTCAACGCCCGCAAAGGTGCAGCCCAGGATCTCTCGGGTGACGTAAATCTACACGCCGCTCTGACCTCTAACCGCGGCAACGTGTTGTTCAGCGCAGACAAATTCAAGCACCTGGGGCAACTGGCAAAACGGACGGGAAAACCACTGGGTATAGCTGCTGCAGCCAGCCTGCTGGGACTCTCGGTCTATGTGACCCTGCCTGTCGTCGAAAACCTGCGTTCGCAACAAATGGAACTGGAGACCGCAGCTGCGCCGCCGGTAAAAACGCACCCTGCCCCCAAAGAACAAATCACACGCTCCAGTAACCCGGGAATGGCTAACATCGTCGCAGGACGTAATGTTACAGCGCAAACCGACAACGCGATCAAATCGAACGCGAAACCGTATGCAGAGCCCGTCGTCGCCAAGCCAGTAACGGCCGCGTCAGATTTGTCGACTGAGCCGCCTGCACCGATTATCGCCAGTGCAAACGATGAGATGTGGCAGATATCGGCTGAAAACGCCGAATTCTATTTGTTGTCGAATGATGGTGATCCAAAACCCTGGATCCGTTCGGCAAAAC
>CAKZSB010000432.1 GCA_937920585.1 uncultured Granulosicoccaceae bacterium
TTTCATCGTCCAGCCGCACGCTGATATTGCCGGATGTGCCCTGGTTGAGGCCACTGGCATTCATATCGCGACAGGCGGCAATGATAGCCGAACGGGTCTGCAGGTCCTGATTATTTGTCATTGGATCAACGTTGAGCGATATAGGAAAGTTGAAAGGCACTGAAACAGAAAGCCGGGGAAATCCCCGGCTTCCTTTAGCATAGCTACAACAACAGCAGGCTAGAAATCAAAATCGCCAATATTATCCTTGTTAAATACATACGGCGCACCCAGCAGCACTTCACTGCCATTCACCACATTCAATGTACCAAGCCTTCCGGCGCTCACTTCGCTGGCACCGGGGCCAAATTTGCCGTCGGCAACTGCGCGCATCACATGCACGGCGGCATAACCAAGATCAACCGGATTCCACAGCACGACCGACTTCACGCAATCCGATTCAACGTACGGCTTCATTGCATTGGGCGTAGCAAGCCCTACCACCGCCACTTCACCACACAACCCGGCCTGGGTAACCGCCTCAGCCGAAGCCGGGGTGGCGACGCTTGTCATGCCCAGCAGCCCCTGCAGATCCTCACCATACTTGTTCATCAGGGTGTTGGCCTGATTGAACGAGAGAATGTTGTCTTCCTGTGCTTCAACGGTTTCAAGCCACTTGGCATTCGGATAACACTGCTCCTGATAGGCCTGCATTTCAGCAATCCAGCGCGCCTGGTTCGGTGTGGTAAAAGTACTGGTGACAATCGCAAAACTGCCGTCGTCACCGATTTCCGCGACAATTGAATCCATCATCGATTTGGCGATGCCATTGAACTCGGCCTGATTGACAAACCACTCTCGCGCATCGGGTTCTGAGTTGGCGTCATAGCCAACCACATGAATCCCTTTCTCCAGTGCGGTGCGCAGCACCGGTGCAATCGCCACGGGATCATTCGCCGCAAACAACAAACCATCGACACCCTGAGTGATGAAGTTATCCAGAAAGGTAATCTGGTCGTCGATGTTGGCCTCGGTGGGGCCATCGGTTTTCACCTTGACGTTACCCAGTTCTTCGGCCGCCTGTCGCATGCCTTCGGTGGTTGCGGCAAAATAGCCGATGCCGATAAGTTTAGGCACATCGACGAGGGTGATCTCTTTGCCGGCCAGGTCCGGCGCTCCAACTGCCTGCCCGCCGTCATAGTCCATCGCCGCAGGTGCAGCACCACCACTGTCACTGCCACAGGCCAGCGGCGAGACCGGCAAATCATCTGCACCATCCCATCGCGCCGCGGCAGACGTTTGCGACAACCCCAACAGCATTCCGGAAATAGCCAGTGTTAACGATAATTTCTTAAACATGTTTTTTCCTCTCGATCAGAATGACAGAGCGCTCTGGTTTTGCCGCACACAACCTCGCTGTACGACATATCGCCGCATACCGGCCAAAGCGCTACGCTGGTATGCGCTGTATCAATCGGCTACTGTGCTTAGCTTTTTCCACTCCCCGCAGCCGAAAACTGTCTGGAACGTGCAAAGTTGGTGATAAGGATCGAGCTGATCAGCACCACACCGATCACCATGATGGTGGCATCTCCCTTTACACCGGTAAGCGCCAGACCATTCTTCAATAACTGAATCAGCACAACGCCAAGTGCGGTACCCAGTATGGTGCCGGTGCCGCCAAATATGCTGGTACCGCCCAGCACCACAGCAGCGATCACATCGAGCTCCAGACCAGTGCCCATATCGGAGCGCGTCGTGCTGACACGAGACACAAAAATGAAGCTGGCAATGCCGGCCATGAAACCTGAAATTGTGTAGATCAGCATCTTGCTGCGATTGACCGCCATACCGGCAAAGCGCGCACCGGTTTCGTTGTGACCAATCGCATAAAGCGTTCTGCCAAACACCGTGCGCGACAGAACAAATGCCGCGATCAAAAGCGCGGCCACCAGCAACCACAACTGCGTGGGTATACCGAGAAATTCGCCCTGGCCAAACTGATAAAACCACTCGGGATAACCGCGCACCGAACGCGATTGACTAATACCCTCGGCAAGCCCTCGATAGAGCGCCAGCGTCGCCAGCGTCATGATCAGCGGCGGCACGCCCACGCGGGTAATGAACCAGCCATTAAATGCACCTGCCAGCGCACCGGTCATCAGGCAGATCACAATCGCAAGCTCCAGCGGCACGCCATAGTTTTTCCACGCCACACCCAGCACGATGGCACACAGCCCCAGGATGGAACCCACCGATAAATCGATACCGCCGGTGATAATCACGTAGGTCATCGGCAGCGCCACCAGGCCAACCTCGGCCATTAGCCGACACTGATTGAGCAGATTATCTGTGGTGAGGAAACGATCGGTCTGGGTGGCCAGAAACATCAGCGATGCAATCAGAATTAAAAACAACACGCCCTCATGGCTCAGCAGAAGGCGGCGCAGGGTACGCCATAACGAAGGTGAATCGCTATCAACCATGCCGTTCACCACCAATGCCCGCCATTCCGAATGTGTTGCGCTGCGTTTGAATGTGCATGGCTAACGCCTTTGCCGTCGGCGACGAAACAGATCGGCGAGCACGGTGAGCAGAATCATCAACCCCTGCACCGCACGCAACCAGTACGGCGATACACTGACAAAGATCAGCGACGAACCAATCGCCGCCAGTAGAATTGCCGCCAATGTGGAGCCGATCACCGTGCCGGTGCCACCGAGTATGCTGACGCCGCCCACCACTGATGCGGTGATGATCGTCAGCTCCAGATTTGGCGGCACGGTAGA
>CAKZSB010000433.1 GCA_937920585.1 uncultured Granulosicoccaceae bacterium
CTCGCGCTGAAGATGGTATGCAGCGTCGATACCGCTAATACCTGCACCGACAATCAACACATCCACGCTGCGTTCGGTTGTCATTGAGTTATATCGCCATTGTTGGTGGAAGAGGTGAAGGTTTACGGTTGGTGACGCAGAGCCAATACGTTGTTAACTTTTGCAGGGGGATAAGCTGCGGGCGCATCCATCATCGAATAACATTTGGTACATGCGCTTGGCGCTTATGGCCACTACAACCACGCGCCAATTTTTCGTAGGGGGGATAAGCCGCAGGGCGCATCCACCGCAGCGTTATTCGTGGTACATGCGCCTGGCGGCCTATGGCCCCTACATCCACGTGCCGCTTTTTCGCGGGGGATAAGCCACAGGTTGCATCCACCGTTGAGCATCTAGCGGATGCTCTATCTACGCATCCAGTTGCGCAAGGTCGACTTTGCCACTCGCGAGCAAATCGCTAAAACGGGCCAGGTCGGCTTCGATCGCGTCGCGCAGTGGTGTATAGGGCACTTCGCCCAGTACGCCGCGCAGCCCTGCATCGTCAAGATCGGCAGGATACGGTAGCGGTGCGTTTTTCTCGAAGGTGATTTTCGCCGCCGGCACTATTTCCTGTAGCAAAGTGACAAAGGCATCCACTTCAATCACATCACCGCGCAGATTGCACACCGGTGCACCACCGTCTGCGGCACGTGCGCTGTTGATAAATATCTGTGCGACGTCGTTGGCATGTTGCAATGCGATCGGTCCATCAAAACGAATGTGAAACGGCTTGCCTGCAGCAGCGGCCAGCACGGCTTTGGCCGGGTCGGCAGACATGCCCTGATCGCGCCCGGTACCGTAGACCACATAGGGGCGCAGGCCGACACTTGCGACTTGCCAGTCCTGCCAGTAGACACCGGCAGTTTTTTCATTCGCCGCCTTGTAGACGCCATAAAGCGTAGTGGCGATCAGTGGTACGTCATCTGCCACCGGTTTGTTCGGGTAGTTTTCTGGCGGCCCCATTACGCCGATCGAGCTGGCATAACTCACTCCTTTCACCCCATGGTGACGGGCAGCTTCGAATATATTGGTGGTACCAGTGACATTAACCGCTGCGCCCAATGAGGGATTGGCGCGACAAAAAGGTATTTGCAGACCGGCCAGATGCACGATGTGACTGACGCCGTTATCAGCGACAATTTTATCGACGGCTTTGACATCGGTAACGTCGAGTGTCTGCCAGTCGATTGCCGCAAGCTCCTGTTCATTTAGCAACAGCGATGGGCGCACCGGGTCGCTCTGCACGTCGGTGGCGACGACATCGATACCCTGATCGGTGAGGTTGCGCAGAACCCAGGCGCCAATGCAGCCCATCGATCCGGTGAGTAGAAATTTATCAGCCATGTGAGTCCTTTTGTTGTTTTTGCGTGGGCGCGCAGCGCGAATCAAATGCCAAGCCAGCCGATGATCAACCCGGCCACCACGCCAAGTGTCAGGTGGGTACGCATCGGTAGATACCAGCTGGCGAACGACTGACCGCTGTAGAACATACGATCAATCCACCAGCACAGCGGGAATGCTGCGATCAGCACCGCCATTGCGGCGTCGGCCGGCAGCGACAGCGCAAGCCAGCCGATCAGCGAAGGTGTGACTGCCCAGTACAGGCGCTTGTGCTCAGCGACGGTATTCTCGGGTTTTGCCAGCGCACGGCCCCAGTGCACTGCACCAACGAAGGTCAGTATTACCGCCGCGTAGTGCTGCAGCGAGGCCAGCGCCCGCACTGCGCTCTCGCCACTCAACAAATGCACCGCCACCGCCAGCAGCAGAAACGGTAACAGCCCGGCGTAACCGAGCTGTTTCATTCTGGATTCTGTGGTGGGGTGCTGACGGGCGTCAGACTGAGTCACTGGCGCACACCTCGCAAGTCTATGGGATGGCGCCTATTCTACTCGCAGATCGGTAAAAGCGAAGGGCCGCAACAATTCGTGTGGGCAGAATCCATGTCGCCCCCGCCAAACTGCACGAGGGCGACAAACCATCCTGCCACTGCTCATCCTGTTGCGAATACCTGCCGGGTGACGTCATCAATGGTATCGACGGGCAACAACGTCAGCGATTCACGCACTTCAGTCGGCAGCTCCTCGATATCCTTTTCATTGCCGCGTGGAATCAGCACTGTCTTGATACCCGCCGCCAATGCGGCCAGGGTCTTTTCTGCCAGGCCACCAATCGGCAACACATCGCCACGCAGATTGATCTCGCCTGTCATGGCAACATCGCCACGTACCTTTCGATTGCTGTGCAACGAGGCGAGTGCGACGAACATTGCCACACCGGCAGACGGACCATCTTTGGGTATCGCACCGGCAGGCACATGCAGATGGGTATCGGTGCTGGCAAAATCGGCGCTGGCATTTATTTCAGCTGCCCGGCTCTTGACCAGACTCTCTGCCGCCTGTGCCGACTCCTGCATCACCGCGCCCAACTGGCCCGTCAACCGCAGTCCGCCTGAGCCTTCGTAGCGCAGCGCCTCGATCGGCAGCACCTCGCCGCCAACCGGGGTATAGGCAAGGCCATTGACGATGCCGACCCGAGGCTGTGCCTGCACTAATTCACGCACACCGTTTGGCGCACCCAGCGCGGCACGAACGGTATCTTTATCGATGTGAAAGGCGGTGACCTCGCCTTTGGCCACGCGCGCTGCACCGTAGCGGATCACCGACGCGATCTTCTGCTCCAGCAATCGCACCCCGGCCTCCCGGGTGTACTGTTCAATGATCATCTCAATCGCCGCATCATCCCACGTCAGCTGCTCCGCCTTTAATCCGTTGGTACCGCGCTGCCGTGCAATCAGATAGCGCGTGGCGATCTCGCGTTTTTCAAGCGGCGTGTAACCGGACAGGGAAATGATCTCCATTCGATCGCGCAGCGGTGCGGGAATTGTATCCAGTACATTGGCTGTGGTGATGAACACGACCTGCGACAGATCGAACGGCAGGTTCAGGTAGTGATCCACGAAAGCTTTATTTTGCGCCGAGTCGAGCACCTCCAGCAACGCACTGGAAGGATCACCGCGCAGGTCAGAGCCCATCTTGTCGATCTCATCGAGCATCATCACCGGGTCGCGAAAGCCAGCCCGTTTGATCTCCGTCATGATGCGTCCCATCATCGAGCCTACATAGGTGCGCCGGTGACCACGAATCTCGGCCTCATCGCGCACGCCGCCCAGCGCCACACGAACAAACTCACGCCCAAGCGCATGAGCAACCGATTCACCGAGACTGGTTTTGCCGACACCCGGTGGCCCGACGAGGCAAAGAATCGGGCCGCGCCCTTCGGGATTGAGTTTGCGCACGGCAAGATATTCCAGCAGACGCCGTTTTACTTTTTCAAGGCCATAGTGATCTCGATCCAGCACCTCCTTCGCCGCTGCGAGATCAATCTGCCCGTCACTGCGACGCGACCACGGCAGACTGGCGACCGTCTCCAGATAGTCAACCGTGTTGGCATGATCCGGGCTGGCGGCCGACAACCGCTGCAGACGATCGAGATCGCGCTGCACCTGCTCCATGGTTTCCTCAGGGATGCCAGCCTGTTCGAGCTTGCTGCGAAGCTCATCTATCGTGTCATCTGAATCCTCGCCCTCGCCCAGTTCTTTCTGAATGGCCCGCAACTGCTCACGCAGGTAGGCCCGACGCTGGGCATCGGTCAGTTCGTGCTGAACATTTTCACGCAGTTTTTCCTGCAGCGAGGCGATACGCAATTGCTCATCCACAGCCGCCTTCAGGCGATCGACTCGTTTAACAATATTCAATTCTTCGAGCAGACGCTGACGAATATCCAGTTCAATTGGCAGGTTTGCCGCCAGAAAATCCACCAGTGCACCGGGCTCCTTCACCTGCCCGAGCATACCCACGACCTGGTCTGGCACATCGGGCGTGGCAGCGATCAACGAGCTCGCCGCCTCGCGCAAGTTGCGCACAGCGGCCTGCCAGTATTCATCTTCCGCAGGTGCACCGGACTCAACAACAGCGGACCCTGTACCGGTGTAAAGATTATCCTGCCCGCGAATCACATCAAGCCGATTTCGGGCGAGCCCTTCAACCAGCACCATCACCCCGTTGTCGGTTCGATTAAATCGTACCACCTTGGCGCGAGTAACCATTTTCCCGGATTGTTCGGCAATACCGCCGTCACTACCGATAGGTACCACAATCACTTCGCGCGACTCCGGCAGCAATGCCTGCAGCGCGTCAATCTTGCTGGCATCATTCAGATGAATGCCGATTGTCATCCCAGGGAATAGCACACCTTCATGGACGGGAAGCAGTGGCACGAAAATAGTGGCCGAGCGAGGAGAATCACCAGCGCGTCCGTCACCTGACCCGGAGCCGCCGCCAATGTCTTGATCAAAACGATAAGATAGGTTTTTCATAATGACATCAAGATCGAGATCATTTCTGGACGTTTCAAGCTTTTGGTATGGCAAATTACAGATGCCTGACATCTGGAACAGTCGATTCTATCGGATTCAAAATGGCGCGATTGAGATCGCACAACCAATTGCTTGAATAACGTCTCTCTAAACTACATATTAAGAAATTGATGGCAGACACGGCACCCTGGCTGTGAGGCCATACCCACACTAGCCCGGAAGACAAAAAAGAATGATAACGGACATATAGAAAAGCGGTTCGGCAGCATTACTTCTATGAGCGTTGCCGAACGGACGTGCTGGATGATTGACAAGCGACTCGCCGAACCCCCTTCGCGGTAGAATGGATCAGAGGCTCAAAATGCAAGCGAGTAAGTATGGCAGCTGTCCCGGTCGCAACGATCAATGTGTAGCGCTACCGCATCGATTCTGTAACCGACGTCTTGCGTTCAACCGTGTCCACACCAACTGATCCCAAGCGTCT